>JAZSJE010000149.1:0-2313 GCA_045534135.1 Eubacteriales bacterium | reverse complement strand
CCGCACGCGGTCAGTCAGCGGTAATGTATGACGGGGATTACGTTATAGGTGGCGGAATTATACAGTAAAAATGCGTCGGAGTACGATATAAAACAATTCAGATAATAAACCGGCGAGAGCAAAGCAACGGCTGATGTCGACGGTATCATTATTAGTTTTGTACTATAAGTGTAGTAAGAGATTTTTTCTGTTCCTCCGTAGGCGGTTTTAACTTGCCGTTGTTCAAAAGTGCAACAATACAATGGAGCAGGAACCATCCATCAGACTGGAACACGTACTGCAGCTCAAATTCCTTGATCTTTTGCAGGTGCGCAGGAACAGATTCTTTTACAGCCTTTGCATAAGGTGCTTTGATCGCATCAAACTGTTCTTTATATTTTGCCTTAATGCGCCCACCGATCGTAAGCAGCTCACTCTGCACATTCTTGTCGTTCAGCACAACGATCTTCCACGCAGTCTTGAAGCAGCCGTCGCAATCTTCCCAAAACTTGATATATCCACGCTCGGACAGCCATGCGTAGTCTTCCTTGGAAAGCAAATTTTCCTGTTCATGCTGATAGAGCGAAAGCACGCGCTTGGCATCATCCGCATATACGAAAAAGCCTTTGTAATCCCCACGATTTGACCACTCACTATCGATCTGCCACAATATCCTGCCGTCGAGCTCGTTCCACATAGGTCCGCACCAATTATTCATATACACGTAGTCCTTGGGCAGCACCATTGCATCAGGCACAATCGACGCACTGAAAATATTGTGTCCGCCGTCGGGGCGGATGGTGGCGACTTCTTCAAAGGTCACGTGTTTGTCCACCAAGTCCTCGCCCGACCACGCGGCAATATACGGGATCAGCGACCACAAAAGAAAGTTATGATCTCTTTGTGGTGCTTCTTTGGTGGATCCAGGCAGTGTGTAGTTGCAGAAAATGCGCTCGTCGTCCAATATTCCGCTGCTTGTCAGCTCGTCAAACAAATCGTTTGCAAACAGCTCTGCCGCCTTTTTGTACATATCGTCCTGCATGAACAGTAGCTCTGCCGTCGGCTCGTTGATGCAGAAATTGATCAGATATTGATCATTTTGCTTGACTAAAAAGCCATATTCCTCTAAAATATCCACCTCTGTTTCCACATAAACGGGTGAGACACCCAGGTCGTCTGCAATTTCGTTGACAGTCTTTGCGACGTTTCTGACGCAATAGCAAATGTTCTGTGGTAGGCTTGAACGAAAAAATTCGTCGGGATTACGGCTGCCTGTAGAACCATTAATGCCGTATCCGTTGAATTTGATCGGATGAAATTTCAATTCACTTGTTTTTCTCATGGTATCCATACCTCTTTTCAATTCTTTTTTTGCTTCAAACAAGTGCCATTTGACTGTACCGAGAGGAATATTTAAATCCTTAGCAATATCGGCTTGCTTGCGATTTTCAAAATAGTACGCAATTACGATCTTTCGCTGGAGCTTTGAAAGATATGCTATTTCGCTCTGCAATCTGCGGATGGTATCAGCAGTGTCGTCATCTGCCAACATTGAGTAAGGATCGGCAATGATCTCCGCCACCTCATCAATGGATACCCCCATCACACTTTTTGCGGCATCTCTATAATAATTGCTGAGCGCGTTATGCGCAATCGTCCAAATGAATTTACTAACATCACCAATATCGTCTTTGATTAAAAGCGCGCGAAATGCTTTTAGTACGATATCCTGCGATAGATCCTCCGCGTCGTGTGCATTTTTACACCGCTTCAGTGCAAAGCCGAATATGGGTTTCAGATATTCAGTTATAATTTTTTCGGCATCTTGTCTGTTCACCTGTTTGTACCTCGTTGAAAGCTTTCACCCATATAGACACGGATTTTGAAAAAGGTTGGAACTTTTTTGTAATTATATCACAAACTTATGAGTTGATCTAATACCTAAATAGAAATATTTGTGTCTATAAAACTACAACATAACGTACATATTTCTTATTTCTGCGTTTCTTATACGCTCTGTTACAGAAAAAGCGTGTCCTTCAAGATAATCCGATTCAACGTCCGTCAGATTCTGCAGTTTCATCTCGTCTATGATAAGGGTGCAGATCTCCTCGACGGTATTATTTATACTTTCGGATTCACTCGGAGGAATCAGTATAAGCCCCTCAAGCTTGTCAGCACACCTATTCAGCCTTTCAAGTCCGTGCATCGCGCGGAATGACCATTTATAATATGGCATATGGACGCGATTAAGCAAAAAAACCGCTTCACAACCGCTCTTAACAAAATCAGAAAGCGCGAGTCTCGCCGCTCCGTTCTCGCCGTGACGAAGGC
>JAZSJE010000056.1:0-4302 GCA_045534135.1 Eubacteriales bacterium | reverse complement strand
AATGCTTCATGTCCGGGGGTGTCAAGGAAGGTAATATCCTGACCCTTTGCCTTTACTCTGTAAGCACCTATGTGCTGGGTAATTCCTCCCGCCTCACCTGTGGTTACACTGGTATGACGGATAGCGTCAAGTATTGAGGTCTTACCGTGGTCAACGTGACCCATTACGCATACGACGGGAGCTCTGGGAAGAAGATTGCTCTCGTCATCTGTTTCCTCCTCAAAGAGTCTTTCCTCAATAGTTACGACCACTTCCTTAGTCGCAGCAATTCCAAGCTCGTCTGCAACAAGAGCAGCGGTATCAAAATCTACCGTCTGGTTTGCCGTCGCCATAGCTCCGAGCATCATAAGTCGCTTGATCACCTCGCCGGTTGTTACCTTAAGGCGTGAAGCGAGATCGCTGACTATTATCTCATCGGGGAGAGTAACGCTGGTAGGCGCTTTTGTTACGGGCTGAGTGCTCTTTTTGCCCTTCATCTTATTGTTCTTTGCTCCAAAGCTATTTGCGGCACCCTGTTTCTTAACTCTCTGCATTCCGCCTCTCATATCCGAAATAGATTCGGGTACGAAATTATCGAGCTTTTCGTCATATTTGGAAAGATCGACCGAGCTTCCTCTCATGTCTACTACTCGGGTAGCACCTCTCTGTGCTGGAGCAGTAGTCTGTCCGCGTACGATCTCGGTCCTCTTAAAGGTGTTCTTAGGAGCGCTCTGCTGTCTGTCTTCCTTATCACCGTCGCCAAATCCGCTACCTGTGCGATTTCCGCCATTCTGAAATCCGCCCTTCTTGGGAGGCTGGTTGAAATTGTTATTATTATTGAAATTGTTTTTCTGGAAAGGCTTCTGTCCACTCTGATTATTTTGACCAAAAGGACGATCAGTACGCTCTCCTCTCTGTCCACCCTGAGGTGTGAAAGTCTGAGTAAAGCGGTCGTTCTTGGGCTGATAGGGCGGCTTCTGTCCCTGCTGATAGTTGCTTCTCTGCTGTGGCTGCGGAGGCTGCGCGGGACGCTCGTTTTTCTGACGTATTTCGGGCTGCTTTTGAGTTTCCTGTGCCACCTTAGGTTGCTCAGCCTTTACAGGCTGCTCTATCTTTGCAGGTTCCTCCTTTGCAGGTTCCTCCTTTACAGGTGCTTTCTTTTCAACCTTTTCAGTCTTTTCGGTCTTTTCTACCTTTTCAGGCTTCTTTTCAGACTCTGCTTGCTTGTTTTCATTGGTTGCGATCTCAGGCTTAGCTTTGGGTTCAGCCCCCTCCTCCTTGATAACGGGCACGGGAGCTTCTTTTTCCTTCTTTTCCTCCACCTTTGCCGCTACGGGCTCTGCCTTTTCTTCTTTAGCAGCTTCTGTCTTTATCTTTGACGGAATATAAGTAATTCCATCAAGATAGTCCTCTATACCCTTTATCTGATTGTCTCTTGTAAGCTTATCAAAAAGTATATCGAACTCCTTGGGCTCAAGAGCCTTCTGTGCCTTATATTCTACGCCCTCTTTAGCAAGAATATCTGCCAGATCCTTACTCTTCATATTAAGATCCTTAGAAATTTGATTTACCTTTAACATTGCCGATGTTTGATTTGCTGCTGCCATATTTTATACCCGTTCCCTTGCATAGCATGGGAGTTCCTTTCATGGATTTAGGTTGACCTCTGGGTTAGATATATTTTTCTACCATGTTGGCCATTTGATGGTCCGTGATCGCCACTGCCGCCAGAGAGGAGGTCTTTCCCAGAGCCAACGCCAATGTAGCTCCATCGCATTCCAAGCGAACCGTCCTAACCTTATAATATGCGGATTTGTCTGCGATTTTTTTGTGTGTATTATCCGAAGTATCCGACGCCTCAAATATTATTACGGGAGAATTGCTTCCACCCTTTCGCAATGCGTCACATATCATTGGTACTCCAAAAATAAGCTTTCTCGCTCTTGCGCAAAGTCCCAATGCACCAAGTATCTTTGCTTGAGTTGTCGATCGACTTTTTTCAAGCTCGCTCATATTCTTCAAGCTCGCTTTCCATTCTGTCGTATATTTCTTCGGGGATAGCTATTTCGAGATTACTCTCTATCCGTCTTGATTTTCTCGCCTTCTTCAGACATTTGGAATCGTAGCATATATACGCGCCACGTCCCGATTTCTTTCCTGTAAAGTCAAGAACTATCTCACCCTCGGGAGTTCTCAGAACTCTCAAAAGCTCTTTTTTCGGTTTGTGCTCGTTACATCCAAGACATTGACGCAGAGGAATCTTCTTTTGCTTTTTTATCTGCTCCATTTTTCCTCCGTGGCAATTCTTAGTTTGCCTTTATATCTATCTTCATTCCTGTAAGTCTTGCGGCAAGACGGGCATTCTGTCCTTCCTTACCGATTGCCAAGGAAAGCTGATCGGAGCTTACTGTAACTCTGCAAACTCTATCCTCAATGAATTCAACACTCTTAACAGTTGCGGGAGCAAGTGCCGAAGCTACGTATTCAGCGGGATCCTCGCTGTATCTTACGATATCTATCTTCTCGCCGCGAAGCTCCTTGACGATCTCCTGTATTCTCATACCGTGGGTACCGATACAAGCACCTACCGCATCCACGTCATCATCTCTTGACCAAACCGCTATCTTAGTTCTCGATCCTGCCTCACGCGACACACCCTTTACCATAACTATTCCATCCTGGATCTCGGGGATCTCAAGCTCAAACATTCTGCGCACGAGTCCTGCGTGAGCTCTGGAGAGTGTTACCAAGGGGCCTCTTGCCTCTTTATTTACTTCCATTACAAATACCTTTATCTTCTCGCCGACTACAAAGGTTTCGTCAGGGATCTGCTCGGACTTGATAAGAGTTGCGTGACCGTTGTCGGTATCGAGAAGCACGTTGCCGTTATCGGTAAATATTTTACTTACAGTAGCAGTGATGATCTCCTCGCGCTTATTTTCATATGCCTCCTGCATAGCCTTACGCTCGCCTTCGCGAATACCCTGAATGATAACAGACTTTGCCGCAGCGGCACTGAGTCTGCGAACGTTCTTTGTTTTAACCTCGGTCTCTACCATCTTACCGAGCGTATTTCTGCGGCTGATAGCCTTTGCTTCCTCAAGAGATATTTCACACTGAGGATTGGTTACCTCCTCAACTACCTCTTTCTGGATGTATACCTTCACATCCTCTTTAACAGGATCTATGTTTACTCTTACGAGTGTGCTTGCGCCGTACTCCTTCTTACAAGCCGAAAGAAGCGCAGCTTCTATCTTTTCAATCATGTAATCCTTGGATATTCCCTTTTCCTTTTCAAGAAGGTCAAGTGCTACAAAAAATTCCTTGTTCATTTTTTACTCCTTTTGATGTGATCTATATTTCCTTGTTAAATTATTTCAAAACTCGAAATAGGTATTTATCTTTGCAACAGCAGAGCGCTCAAACTCCATTATCTGTCCGTTTGCATCAATGCGCACCTCTTGATTTTCGCCCGACTCCAGAAGAACGCCTCTAAATACCTTTGCTCCGTTTACGGGCGCGTAAAGCTTGATCTCAACATCCCAACCCTCGCAGGCATCTATATGCATCTGTGTTCTTAACTCTCGTTCTATACCGGGAGATGAAACCTCAAGATAATAGGCTTCCTCTATCGGATCTGCCTCGTCAAGAAGCGGATCGATAGCTCTATGCAGCTTTTCGCACACGTTGATATCTATTCCGTCCTCGGAATCAATGGTTATACGCAATATTTTCCGCGTGCCCTCTTTAACGAACTCAACGTCCCAGACCCAGCATCCCAGCTCATCTGCCATGGGCTCGGCTAACTCTCGGACGATATCGGAAATATTTTTTGAACCCTTCGCCATAGCTCCTCCATATCAAATTTAACAATTAAGAGTGGGCTCTTCCAAGCCCACTCTCATTACTCCGTTTATTATATCATATTTTCTCTCGTTTTGCAATAGTTTTTCGCAAATTTTATATATTTATTTTTTATTGAAAGAAATTGATCGAAACAGGAATAAAAAGAAGAAAAATCTGTTTACAAAATCTCTTTTATATGATATAATAGTATAATAGGGTAATTGTGATTATATATCTTTTTAATAAATACCGCATGTGCTAAAGATCCTTGCGAACAAATTATGAAAGGACGGACTTTCAAAACTATGCAAAATAAAAAATTCGACTGGCTAACGCGTCTTGAGGAGATACCCTCGCGTATTTATGTGATCCTAGCCATCTTTATGCTGGCTATCCATACAGCGCTATGCGCGTTTGCTGACGTAGACCCCGTGGTTTGCGGAATAATAATTATAGTTCTCTACGGTATAATATCCC
>JAZSJE010000090.1:0-3974 GCA_045534135.1 Eubacteriales bacterium | reverse complement strand
AAATGTGGTTAAATATAAGATGTCATTGTGTGAAAAGCGGTATTTTGGCTGTAATAGCAACACGCTTCCGGATAATTCCGGACAGACACGATCCGGAATTAAAACAAAATTAAGGAGGTGCAGGAAATGCTCAGAACGTATCAACCTAAAAAGCGTCAAAGAAAGAAAGAGCACGGCTTCAGAAAGAGAATGGCAACTGCTGACGGCAGAAATGTATTGAAGAGAAGACGCGCTAAAGGCAGAAAAAGATTGACCTATTGATCTGGTCGGACTAAGGTTCGATTGCCCGACACATAAACCGCCGGTGACCCCAAGAGCAGGAGGCTGCTCTTTGTGAGCATCGGGGTTTTTGGTTTGAGGTGAATAATTACCGATATTCTGCCGGGAAAGAGAAGGCAAGGAATGAAAAATATTGCGATAAGAGAAAATCATCTGTATAACAAAGCGTACCGTAAAGGAAAAAGCTATGTGGGCAGATTTGTTGCCGTTTACGTTCTTCGCGATCTGGCAGCAGAGCGACTCGCCATGGCGAATCCCGAAAAACGCAAAGTGAACAGATTGGGACTTTCGGTTTCCAAAAAGCTTGGCGGTGCCGTGGTTCGAAACCGAACCAAGCGTATTATACGCGCGGCGTATGATACCATCAAGGAGGATATAAAGACAGGAAATCTTATCGTTATAAGCGCAAGAGGCGCATCCGTTGGAAGGAAAAGCACGGATATAGCCCAGGAGCTTAAGAAAGCCTTTATCTATTTTGAAATGTTTCAACATAAGGGTGTGCCCGATAGCGACACCCAATCTAAGGAAAATTAAATGAAGTATGTTTGCGCATGGCTCATACGCTTTTATCGAAAGTGCTTATCACCTCTGAAACGAAATCCCTCATGTAGATTTACACCTACATGCTCTGCCTACGCCCTTGAGGCGTTTATGAAACGTGGCTTTTTTGTGGGACTTTGGCTGACGGTGACGCGCATATTGCGCTGTAATCCGTTCTGCGCGGGCGGGTATGACCCCGTCCCCGAAAAAAAGCACAAAAGGATCCCCAAATATCAAAGGGATACAGAGAAGGATATAAAAAACAATGACACGACTCCGTCAGATAGAGAGGAGAATTAAGAAAGATGGATATAATCAATAAGCCGTTGGGATGGGTCCTCGAATTTTGCAGTAATATAGTTGGCGGCAACTACCTTATAGCTATACTTCTTTTTGCGATCTTCGTGGAAATAATTTTGTTGCCCTTCGGAATCAAGCAGCAGAAAAACTCTATTAAGCAGGCTCGTCTTCGTCCTAAGGAAATGGCTATACGTAAGAAGTATGCCGGAAGAACCGACAAGCCTACACAGCAAAGAATGAACCAAGAGGTTCAGGAGCTTTATCAGAAGGAAGGCTACAACCCTATGAGCGGTTGCTTGCCCTTGCTCATTCAGTTCCCGCTTCTCATGGCTCTTTATCAGATCGTTGTAAATCCGTTGCAGTACATTTGTGGACTTAGCTCTACTGCCATGGCGCAGATAGGAGTTATACTTGGAACAGGCGGAGCCTCGCAGAGCATGGCACTTCTCGGCCCCATCAAGAGCATGGGATATGAGCCCTTCAAGAACGTTGAGGGTTTCACTGAGGAAGTATATAACAGCATGCCCGACCTTAATATTTTCGGGGTTCTTGACCTTTCCACATCTCCAAGCCAGTGCATGAATGCAGACTCACTTAGTACACTTTCGGGATGGCTTATCCTGTCCATTCCCGTATTGACCTTCCTTGCATATTTCTTTAGCATGAAACTGACGAGAAGATTCTCTTATCAGCCTATGGCTGACGGTCAGGCTAAAGGGGGATGCTCTCATAAGGTTATGGATATCGTAATGCCCTTGCTCAGCGTATTCATTTCCTTCAGCGTTCCCGCGGCTCTTGGTGTATATTGGATATTCAAGAGCATTCTCGGAGTAGCTAAGCAGGCTGCGCTTTACTATGCAATGCCTCTGCCTAAGTTTACCGAGGAGGATTATAAGGCTGCCGAGAGAGAGCTTGGCATTCGTTCCGAGAAGAACGGTACAGTCAAGAAGTCCGGCAGAGTAGTTCGTTCTCTCCATCATATTGACGATGAGGATTTTGAGGACACGGCAGAGAAGGCAAGACAGCACAAGGAGGCTCTTGAGGCTCAGGAGGCTCAGGCTAATCATAAGAAGGCTCCCACCGGTAAGAAGGGTATGGTCGATGCGGCACCCTTGAAGACCGATGACAGAAGAAGTGAGGAGTCGAAGGATGTCGAGTCCGAGGACAAAGAATAATTGTTGATACATGGAGATAAAAAAGTGAAAAAAGAAGTAATTGTATGCGCTAAAAGCGTCGAGGAGGCAGTAGCTAAGGCTGTTATCGAGCTTGGTGCCCCCTCTGCCGAGAAGATAGAGTATACTGTTATTGAGGAGGCTAAGAAGGGCTTTCTCGGTATCGGTTCAACTGAGGCAAAAATAAGCGCAAGCTATGAACAGGGTAAGGAAATGGAGGCGCTCGCTTTTATCGAAAAGCTTGTTGCCGATATGAATCTTGATGCTGAGGTCGTTATGAATGACGGCGATAACGGTGAACACAGAATTTCCATTAACGGAGAGAGTGCAGCTATTCTTATCGGTCATCACGGTGAAACACTTGATTCCTTGCAGTATCTTGCTAATCTTGCAGCAAACAAGCGTGTAAACGGCAAGAAAGAGGAATACGTAAAGATCACTGTTGATGTAGAGGGATACCGCGCAAAGAGAGAAGAAACTCTCAGAGCACTCGCAAGAAAGATGGCGGCAAAGGTACTCAAGTACAAAAAGAGTGTTATGCTCGAGCTTATGAATTTTTATGAAAGAAGAATAATACACTCCGAGATACAGAATATTGAGGGTGTATCCACTAATTCTATCGGATCAGAAAACAACAGAAAGATAGTAGTCTTTCTTGATGGAGAGAACTGATAGATAAACAAAAAAGAGCCGAAAGGCTCTTTTTTGTTTTATACCGTACTTAGGCGTGAGGCTCTTTTTCCTTTAGCGCAAGCTGCTCTTTTCTTGAAAGATTATTCTGGAAAAGGGCGAGCATGAGGTGTGTGCCTACGCATATGAGCGTTAAAGCAAGGAAAAGATAGCTGCAAACGTTCAGATTTCCCGAAGCGTTTGCATATATAACGTAAGCTGTCGGAACGATGGCGAGTATTGCGTCAATAAAGTAAACATTGTGTAGTAAAAGACTTACAGCAAGCAAAACGATGAACATCCAAAACAGATTGGAGATTATTTCAACGTCAAGCGGCTTTGCTTCAAGAAGCATGTTCTTTTCAATATAGGTAAGCTCGGTAAGCGCGTTTGTATCCTTTGGCATATCTCCCTTAGAGATCCAAATCGAATAAAAACAGAAGAATGCGCACATTGCTGAGGATATTTTCGCGGAGATCGAAAGGCGGTGTCTGCCATCTTCGTTGTCTTGCGCAAGACAGTCGACAAGATTTCCTATAACGTGAAGCAGTGTGAGCAGTATTACGAGCGCTATCTCATTGTAAAGTACACCGTTGTCGATCATAAGCGCGAGATATGATGCGGGAATTAAAGAAACGCCAAAGCACAGATAGGGGAGCTTTCTGAAGATCACTCCGATCGCCACCGAGATCAACAGAAGCACTGTCAGGGTGATGACCGCGCGGTAATCCGATGAAGCATCGGGAGTGAGAAATTGTTCAAGCTTTCCGGGGAGCTTTTCGCCGATCTCGGGCTCGAATTCCATATATTTGCGTATGAAGAAGATAGCGCACAAAAAGGCAGCTGTCCCTGCGCATATGTCTGTAAATTTTTTAAAAAGGCTCACGGTGGCAGCTCCTTTCTGTAAAACTTGCTAATTCTAAGCCTATTATACACGAAAAAGCTCAATTTTTCAATAGAAAATCTTATTTTGAAAATAAAATATAAAGAAAATAAAAATAAACGCAAAAAAGC
>JAZSJE010000148.1:0-6745 GCA_045534135.1 Eubacteriales bacterium | reverse complement strand
CGGGAGATTTTTCGATCGAGAGCTCATATACTCTCGCTGATCTCGAGGCCAAAAGCATCGAGGACAGGATCGGGCTTCTTATGCCGACCGAAAAGCTGTTTCTCTCATTAGCCGAGGTCAGACTTCCCGAGTTTTTCGAGAAGCTTTCAAGAAGCGGCTGTGAGATATATCAAAGGAAGATCCGCACGAATTTTGCCGTAGGCGAGCGCGTAAGACTATGCACGCAGGACGGAAGATTCTATGCCTTAGGCGAGGTTTTTGAGTACGAAAACGGCAGCGCAATAAAATCAATAAAAATGTTCGATATAGAATAAGGACCCGTATTTCGGGAAACGCAAACAAAAAAAGCCGATCGCAAATGCGATCGGCATTTTTTATTAAATTACATACCGTTAAGATTGCCTATAACTATAACAGCCACTATAGCAACTATTACGAACACGATGGACAATACAGTGGTAACAGTGCTAAGCACCTTATCCTTAGATTTAGCCTTGCCCTTAGACATAAAGCCCTCTGCGGAGCCTGTAAGAGTGCTGGACAGCTTCTTGTCCTTACCCGACTGCATAAGAACGCAGACAATCACAACCAAAGCCAAAGCTATAAGAATTATACCGAAAAATATTTCCCAGAAATCCATTTTTCAACCTCCAAATTTCGTCTTAAACGCCCAAATACGAGCGGGAATAGTCATTAGCCTAACTATTATATCATAGACCTTTTAAAAAATCAATAGAAAATTTTAATTTTTTTTACTTTTGGTCTTTATTCACAAATATTTTAGCTTTTTATAGATCTTTTTGCCAAGTTTGTGCATTTTTTACTAAAACAAGGCTATCGCAAAAGCAATAGCCTTGTAATCGTTAGGTTATTGAGCTATCAACCGAGAGCTCCGCCGTTAGAGCTGTTATTGCCGGTGGTTCCAAATCCGGTATCAAATACGGTGGTGCTGCAATATCCCTTAAGGGTGGAAAGAGTCTTGTCATATTCACCGTTGTCAATAGCCTTATATCCCTGGCACTCGATGTATGCCCATGCGTTGTCCTCGGACACCTTAAGAACCTTTACCTCTGCGTCCTTGGGGACCTGACCGATGATGCAGCTTGCGTTGAATACCTCAAGGTCGAGAACGAGGGGATTGGTAAGCGCGAGAGGATAAAGGCGCAGATTCGCGTTCTTGCTTGTTCCAAGCTTGCTTATCTTTCTGGTAGTGCCTTCCTCTACGTCCTTGAATGTCACAGCGCTCTTGCTTTCGGTAATAAGCTCGTTAGCTATGTAAGCCTCGGTTCCGTTATAATCTATCTGACTCCACTTTTTGCCTCTTGCAACTCTCGTAAGAGCAGTCTCAAAATCAACGGTAGCAACTACAGATGCGGTAGCCTTGTCGTCAGAACGAAGATTTGCCTTGTAGCAAACGTAAACGATATCGTTTGTAGCTACGTATCCCGCAGCGGTATTGCTGTTGTTATTTTCCTCACCGCCCTCGATATTTTCACCGTTTTCATCAGTGCCTAAAGTAGGCTCAGATGTTCCGGGAATGTTAAAGAAATCGTCGGTATTAAGCGTCTGGTCGGGCTCGTCGCCGCCGCAGGAAACAAGGGCAACAGAGAGCATCATAAGTAATGCGAGTAAGAGGGCAAGTGTTTTTTTCATTTTAAATCTCCTTTATTTTTTGTCTAATATATTTACAACAAGCTGTACAAAATTAATAAATAAACGCTCTTTTTTTAAGCAATTCATATACGTATTTTATTATATCACAACATACATATATATGTCAAGTGCGAAAACGCATTTTTCAAAAAAATTTTACGTGAAAATCCGACCTATTTTTCGCTCTCCTCAACGAGAAGCTTTATTGCCTCTATTGCCGTTATTATCGCCTTTTCGGTATCGTGAAATTCGTCGTCAGGACTGTCAAGCCCCTGCAAAAATCTCTCTTGGTTCCAAACGGTAAGAAATACCGCTCCCGTGCTTATTCCAAGCGCCGCGCCTACCGTAAAGAGTGTCGAAGCCTCCATCTCGCTCGCAAGCACGCCGAGGCGCTTCCATGCCTCCCATTTGGCAAGTAGCTCCGAGCTTATCGGCATTCTCTCGGGTGAGTGCTGACCGTAAAATGAATCCTTGCTCTGCACTACCCCCGCATGGCTTGAAAATCCGCACTTCTCTGCCGCTTCACACAGTGCAAAAAGCACTTTTGTATCAGGCACCGCGGGAAAAATTGCGGGTGCGTACTCAAGAGATGTACCGTCCTGTCTTACCGCACCGTTTGCTATGACCACGTCACCCGGGCAGACCTTAGTAGCAATACCTCCACAGGTTCCGACTCTTATCATCGTTCTCGCTCCGCAGGCACAAAGCTCCTCTATGGCGATAGCCGTTGATGGGCCTCCTATTCCCGTCGAACAAACACTGACGAGCTTACCTTTAAGATAGCCGTTCCATATATTGAATTCCCTGTTCATACCCACGTGATACGGTGAATCGAGATATTTCACTATCTGCTCGCATCTGCCGGGGTCCCCAGGAAGTATACAATACTCTCCTATCTCACCCTTCGATACACCTATATGATACTGTTTTTCATGAGTGTTCAGCATAGCAGCCTCCTAAATTATCTTCTTGATTATATTTTATCATATTAAGAGCAAAAGTCAAGGTATATTTTTATTCTCACCTTCAAACACTAAGCATAAACACGTAATTGGGAGATCGCGAAAAATGCATAACAAAATACTTAAATTCAGCAACACGTTTATCTCATCAAGCGCTTCGGTGGTCGGGAAGCACGAGCAGAGAGGGCCCTTAGGCGAGTATTTTGACCTTTTCGACAAAACCGACAAATTCGGCAAAAGCACTTGGGAGGAGGCTGAAAGTGAAATGCAGCGTCTAGCCTTTAATCTCGCGCAGAAAAAGCTGCCCGAGAATGATCGCGGTATCGACGCACTTTTCGCGGGTGACCTTTTAAATCAGTGCGTGGGCTCCTCGTACGGACTTCTTGATTTTGACATCCCATATTTTGGGCTCTACGGGGCATGCTCGACCTGTGCCGAGGGAATAATGCTTGGCTCTCTTTCGGTTTCGGCGGGATATTTTGAGCGGGTATGCGCCGTCACATCCTCGCATTACTGCGCTGCCGAGCGCCAGTATCGATCCCCCGTGGAATACGGTGCTCAGCGTTCACCCACTGCGCAATGGACGGTAACGGGATCGGGCGCATTCGTTATCGAAAGCAAGGGCGGCATAAGGGTCAAGGAAGGACTCCCGGGTATAGTTGTGGAAAAAGGAATATGCGATGCCTCAAACATGGGTGCGGCAATGGCTCCCGCCGCGGCAGATACGCTTTTAAGATATTTCGAGGAGTCGAAGCTGGCTCCCAACGACTTTGACCTCATAGTTACAGGGGATCTCGGCATAGAGGGCGGCAGCATCCTGTGCGAGCTGACAGCCTCGGCAGGACTTGATATACGCGATCGCTACAATGACTGCGGCGCCATGATATACGACGCAAAGCGACAGGACAAGCACTCGGGGGGCTCGGGCTGCGGATGCTCCGCGGTCGTGCTGTCTGCCTATCTCTGCCCCGCGATCGAATCAGGAGAGCTTAAAAACATACTTTTCATAGGCACGGGCGCTATGATGAGCCCATCAAGCATCCAACAAGGTGAGGCAATACCAGCAGTAGCACACCTATTGCGCATCTGCAAAGAATAAATTCAAAGATCAGGAGAGAAAAATGGAATTTTCCGATTACGTACGCGCATTCTTGGTTGGCGGAGCTTTGTGCGTTATAGCCCAGATCCTGCTTGACAAAACAAATCTTACCCCTGCGCGCATTCTCGTTGGATACGTGGTAGCGGGCACCTTTCTCGGTGCGCTCGGAGTTTACGACTACATCATAGAGCTTGGAGGCGCAGGTGCCACTACCCCGCTGTCGGGATTTGGGCATCTGGTTGCGGAGGGCACTAAAAAGGCAGTCGACGAAAAGGGTCTTATAGGGGTCCTCTCGGGGCCTCTCTCCGCCGCAGCGACAGGAACAGCCGCGGCTTTGGTGTTCGGCTTTATAGCCTCACTTATATTCAGAAGCAAATCCAAATAAATTTTCAAAAGAAATTGAAAAAATCAACACAAAATTTTATATCACCCCTTGACACAACGTATGTTGTATGATACAATTAAAAACGGGATTTCACAAGGAAATCCCGTTTTCTTGCGTTTTAAAAAGTGTTGAAAATTTCTATTCTTTAAGAAAGGCATATAAATCATGAAAAATTTTGACATATCCAACCTTCAGCTCATCTCAATATCGGACGTGCGCAGGGTAAATCACTCAAGCGATACCGAGGCGAGCGCTACCGCATCGCATTGCGCCCTTATAATAAGAAAAAGCGGTGCGTCTGTATATAAGGTCGGAAAAAGCTCGCACACCGCAGACTCAGACACCCTGCTCTTTATCGCAAAGGGTACAAAATATTCTATGTCGGTCGAAAAAAGCGGAGAATGCACAGTTGTTCAATTTGATATAAACGATGCTCAGCTAGCAAAGGATTTCCCTGATGGCGGCATCTGCGAATACATAACCGCGGGGGATAAGAGTATTCTTAAGCTCACTAAAAGTCTTATGCAGTACTACGGACTCAGAGGCCCCGCGTACAACTCCAAGTGTCTTTCCGAGCTCTACTCTCTGATCACACAGATATCCACCATTCACGCGTTCAATCACTCGCTTGCGGGCAAATACGGACTTATACACGCTTCGGTAAAATTCATCGAGGCAAACTACGCGCGTCAGGACCTTTATACCCCTATGCTCGCAGAGCTTTCCGAGATCGGTGAGACCTATTACAGAAGCATATTCCAAGCGGTATTCAATATGCCCCCTGCACGATACATACAGATCTACAGAGTAGGAAAAGCAAAGGAGCTTCTTCTCAACAGCGATCACAGCATTGAGGAGATAGCTATTGCCGTCGGCTTTGCAAACGCATCATATTTCTGCAAGGTATTTAAGAACATCACAGGCAAAACTCCCTCCGAGTTCGCGCAAAAATGCAAAACTCTCGGCTAATAAAATCACATAGAAAGAAAAAAACATGAAAATTCTCGCTATAGGAGATGTCGTTGGCAAGACCGCCCTCGATTATCTGTGCAAAAATCTTTGGAAAAAGCGTGATGAGCTTGGAGCTGACCTTACGGTCGTAAACGGTGAGAATGCCACCGACATATATGGAATATGCTCATCCGACGCAGAGTATCTGCTCTCATCCGGGGCAGATCTCATAACGCTTGGCAATCACGCCTTCAGCAAGCGCGATATATTCACTATGCTCTGTGACAGCGAAGCTATCATACGCCCCGCCAACTATCCGCCACTTGCTCCGGGCGGTGGATATACCATCCTTAATATATGCGGATGGAAGGTTCTGTGCATAAATATCTTAGGCACAGCGCTTATGGAATCTCTCGCATGTCCCTTTGCCACAGTAGACAAGATACTTGAGCGCGAGCAGGGCAATTATGACATTGCGCTGATGGACGTGCATGCCGAATCTACCTCCGAAAAGATCGCTCTTGGGCGCTATTTCGACGGACGCATATCGGTCATATTCGGCACGCATACCCACGTGCCAACAGCGGATGAACAAATTCTTCCCTTGGGCAGCGGATATATAACCGATCTTGGAATGTCGGGGCCAAAAAACAGCATCATCGGCTCTGACGTAAAGACTGTTCTTGACCGCATGAGAACAAAAATATCGGGACGTCTTACCGTCGGTGACGGAGATATCGAGGTATGCGGTGCGCTTTTTGAGCTTGACACCTCAACTAAAAGGGTAACAAGCGTAAAACGAATAAAATTTTAAGGGGGAGATTTAAATGGACAACTCTCTCAACACCTACACGACCGCTTCCCTTGCCTACCTTGGCGACTGCGCTATTGAAATATGCGTAAGAGAATATCTCGTGCGCGAGGCGGGACTATCATCCTCCGCAAAGCTCAACAAGGCGGCGCTTGAATTTGTAAGGGCAGCAAAGCAGGCAGAGGCTATGAAGAACATTCTTCCTATGCTTACCGAGGAGGAGACCGCGGTCTTTCACCGAGGTCGCAATATGGGGCATTCAAGCACACCGAAATCCGCGACTGTTGCCGAATACAGAAACGCGACAGGAATGGAGGCGCTGTTCGGTTGGCTATATCTCGCTAAAAACAGTGAAAGAATAGACCAGCTTTTCCGCGCGGCTTATAGACTTGACGAAAATAATAATATTATATAAAAATAAAAAAGAGGAACAAAAAATGACTAATCCAATCATCAAGATCACAATCAAGGACTTAGGCTCTATGACAGCTGAGCTTTACCCCGAAAAGGCTCCCAAAACTGTCGCAAACTTTTTAAAGCTTATTGAAAACGGATTTTTTGAGGGACTTATCTTCCACCGTGTTATCAAGGGCTTTATGATCCAGGGCGGCGGATACACCGAGGAGATGGAGCACAAGGAAACCGACTCCATCAATGGCGAATTCAAGGCTAACGGCTTTATGCAGAACGACCTTAAGCATACAAGAGGCGTTCTCTCCATGGCTCGTACAAGCGATCCCAACTCTGCATCCTCTCAGTTCTTCGTAATGCACCAGGATGCTCCTCACCTTGACGCGCAGTACGCAGGCTTTGGCAAGCTCACCGACGGATTTGACGTTCTTGACGCGATAGCATCTACACAGACCGGTAACTACGGTTGGTAC
>JAZSJE010000204.1:0-11550 GCA_045534135.1 Eubacteriales bacterium | reverse complement strand
CGTATTCACAGCGTCCCCGCCTGCATTGACGGGTGGTGTCGGTGTGTCAGCGCCTTTCTGCTGCTTAGTTACGATAAAGTCAGCCCATGTTGTGGTAATATCTTTCGTGTATTTTTCCACATCCTCAATGTTCCCGTCCTTGTCGAGCTTGATATCGTCAAGCGGCGTTACCTTGATGATAGAATCAAAATACTTTTCAGATACGCCCGCGTCTTTCAGCTGTTTTCTGTATGCATCGGCTTTCTTTGCTTTGAGAGCCTTTGTCTCAACGTCTGTCTTGTATCCGTCGTATTCGGATTTGAGCGAATTATACTTCTTCTCCCAATCACCCGATTTAACGGCTTCAAGTTCCTTCTTGACGGTTTCAAGTTCCTTTGAAACGTCAGCGAGATTTGATGCATCGTCTTTCAGCTTGTCGCGCTCATCCTTCAGCGCGTTCACTGTTTCCGTGTGGGCTTCAATGATCGTGTCGATTTGTTCGTCTGTCAAGCTCATTCCTTTGAGCATTTTGCGTGTAAGCATAATTTCTTAACTCCTTTTCTTCGGTCACAATTCTTTGTGATTAGTTATTTATCCCCTCAGATACTGTTCAAGTATCTGTTGGTATTCATTAAGGTGATTGTTTACGGCAGGACGTATGAACGGCTGCGGCTTCTGTCCTGTGGTCGTGTGCCAGTTGCCTTTGGCATCTTGATATCTCCACGGTGTTTGTCTGCCGTTGTCGTTTTCTGCAAAAACGCCTGTGCCGTACTCAACGTAGGGAGCATATGAAACGTTTGTGCTTAATACAACGGTTTTATCTTGTTCTTTGACAGCGTGTGTTATGCTGTTGCGTAATATGCCCGTATCAACAGGACATAGTAGCTTCGCATATCCCTCAGCGGTCAAACCGATGGCTTCTAATCCTATAGCGGTTTGCCGTCGTTCTGCCTGCTTTAGCTCTGGTGTGTGGTCAACTATCCGCACGGTATCACCTCACTTTTTGCGTTTCGGTTTGGGTTGATAATGCCCCTTTTCCCACTCTTCATAGCTCATATCACCGAGTTTTGAATTTCGCGGAAGGTCTTTTGCTTCGAGCTTGTCAATATCTGTACCTGCTACTACTCCAACAACTGTACATCGGCAATTCCACACCATTTCGGGAGCGGCTTGCGGGTCTCCCGGAAAGCGTATTGTATAGCCGTCAACTTCAAACGGCTGACCGACATCAACTTTCTGACCGTCTAATACTCTGTGATAATGTCGTGTCCTGTTGTCAAGCATTGCAATCCACATTGTGCGCATCTTGATACCCATACTTTGAGCGCGTTTGTACGCATTATAACGTCCTGCATTCTGTGCGCCTGTGGTCATTGTACGCGCATTTCGCAAAGCGGCGTCACGGTTCTTTCTTGCAAGCTCGTTGGCTATCTGTTTAGCGGTTTTTTTGTCCTGATTTCGTATATCCTCAATAGTAAACGACGGGGACAGATCATGCTGCACTCTGTCTGCTATCTTTCCTATGCTCTCACCTTGCAGAATACTTTGTATCATTAACGACTGTATGACTTGCTTATTCCACAATACCGCACTGCCTTCTGCGATTTTTTGTGATATTCTGCGTCCCGGAGGTGGTAATAATTGTGGGTCATCGCGGATAAGCCTTTCAACGGTCTGTCGGTCGTACAGCGTGTATGATGTGTCAATGTGTGAGCCTTTTTCAGCTTCAAACGTTCCGTAATTATGATTTAAGGCGTATGCTTCATACGTGAATTCACGGGTCATGGAATATACGATTCTGTTTGTATTCCTGTAATCCTCTGCAAGAGTGTCAACCATTTCTTGCCAGCGTTGACCTATAGCCAGCTGACCAGTCAGCCAGCGCTTGTATTCCTTTTCGTCAATTTTACCGTCTGCAAGCTCTTTCAGTTTGATTTTTTTCTTGACTTCATGCCGCTTGTAGTATTCTTCGAGCTTTGCCGCCGTTTCTTCGGCAGCTTGCTTGTACTCTCGCGCTATACGTGCTTCAAGCTTTTTTAGCTCTTTATCCGTCCATTCGTGACCGTAGTCCATCATTTGCCCTCATTATGATTTTAGAATTTCAAGAGCTTCATCTCTTGTTACTCCAATAGACTTTGAAATAATGTTAGCCGCTTGTCCCTCTGAAAGTGTGCCGTTTGCGTATTGCTGTACAACACTAATTAAACTTTGTGTTTGTGCTCCGTTAAGCTGTCCCCCCCCCCTCTCAAATTTTCTGCCTCTTCAACAGCTTCGGCTATATCAACGTCTTTTTCTTCCTGCTCTATTATGCCGCTTCTATTTAATTCATCCGCTTGCATCTGTTTAATGATATCCTCTGTCTTGTCACCGTCACCGAGCACTTCAAGAATTTTCGTTGTTACGTATTCAGCCGGAAGAACCTGCGCACACTGCAAGATGTTCGTTATCGTCTCCGTTGTGTTTATGAGCAGCGACCGTGTGAACGTCGGATTGTCTTCAATGCCGACAAGCGACAGGATTTTCCCGATAAACTGGATTATCTGATATTCAAAATCATCCGTCTTGCTGTTCAACGGTTCATATGCTGCCTTGATTTGCGTTGCCGTTACTGCGCCGCTTGCTATGGTGTCCGTATTCAGTGCCATTGCATCACGATACAGGTCATTATCAAGCCTGTTCAGAAGTGCTTCACGGCTCGCATACGGCGCATCCTGAGTGTGTGACTGTGCCTGCGCCTGATCGTCAAGCGTTGCGGCGTGAACGGTCTTGATACGCTCAACAAATTTTGCAAGGTCGATATCATCAAGTCCCCCAGCCCCGGAAATCGTCCAAAATACAATGGACGCCTCATCGACTGTATTGGCAAATCCCGACTTAATAAGGTCATAACAGTCTATCTGCTCACGCAACCCGACTATCTCCGACTGATGTTCACTATTTCCCCACAGTGGAACTATCGGAAATGACGGATAATTTTCTCCATCATATATCTGCTCACCGTCCGCGGGCGTTGTACCTGTATTTAATTTATATTCACGCTTATCATGCAGGATTTTCCCTTTTCCGTCTATCCAGATGTAATCTGTATAGCCGTTTTCTTCGTACAATGTCGCTCTAAGCGGCTTTAATGTGTCTATCTGCCAAAATCTTATTCCCGCTTTCAATGCGCCGTTTTCCTCATCGTAAAGCGGTACAAATTCAAGCAGTGAAAACACGTCAAGATGATCGAGATTAAAAAATCCGAATGCTTCGCCGTGAATAAGTGCGTATTTTGCACATACTGAAAGTTGTGTGTCAAACTGCTGATTCTGCGTTCCGAGCTTGTCGGCGGTGTCGGGTTTTTTCCACGTTACGCCGTTGCCCAGCAGGAACTGAATTTCCTGCACGATAAACCTGTGAAAGTGTCTGCAAGCCATTTTAAAATTTGCAGACCAGTTATCCGGAACGGCTTTTCCCGAAACGGTGTACAGCAGTTTTTGATATTCGTTGATAGTTACGTTTCTATGTTTATCATACTGATCTGCTATCCATGCTGTTTTATACAGGTCAGTGTTTTTATGCTGCGAAATGCATAGCTGCACGAAATTCATTCTATCTTCGTCGGTGTCTTTGACTTCCTGTAAGTCCTGATAGGTGTTCATTGGGTATCACCTCTTTACCTGTTCCATATAGGCGTATAAGCAGTTTTGTGTACCGCCAATTTTGCCGTTTTGCACATATACCGCATACTATCCATGTAGTGATCGTTTTCTTTTACGGGTCTGTCTTCAATCGGATTATCGTCCCATACATAACCTTCAATTTCCGTTATCCATTCTTTTATGTCGGGATTGATTTTTATTTTTCCCGTCTGCATACAGCTTGCTGTTTCTCTTATCCCGTCAAGTACAGCATTATCGGCAGGAATGACACGATAGCGACTTTTTTTCTTCAAAAGAGTAATAAAAGAAGCCGCAGACGGGTCGATAATCGCTTTTATCCGTTCGTCCTGCGGCAAATATTTATTATGTTTGTTTAGCCATGCGTCAATGTCGTTTCCGTATTCTTCATCTGTTTTCTGTACGCCTGTTGCTCTTCCGCTGTAATAATACCCGTCAATTGCATACCACACAGCGCCATATTTGCCCCACAGCAGAGCCGCAAAAGCGTTTTGCGTGCCATAGTCTATTGATATTACATACTGATCTGCTTTTCTGTCGGGCGGCGTTTCAAGTGCATCACGGTACATCGGATATATAAGCCCTTCAGCAAGTACCCAGTTTCCTAATATAAAACGGTCGTAATATATACCGGTATATTCAAGTTTGATGTTATCAATATAATCCCGAGGAAGTGTTGTATTGTCGTCAAGCAGAAACTTAACGCTGAGAAAATCAAGCTTATCTTGTCGGTCAATATAATTTGCTTTGAGCCAATGCCCGGGAGCGTCGGGGTTTGTTGTAGCTATTAATTTTGCTCCCGGCAAACGTAAGCGAGACAACAGCATTGTGAAAAAATCCTGTGGGAATTGTGTCAGCTCGTCACAATAAGCACCCTGCAAAGTCAATCCACGGATTTTGCTTTCTGATCGGATATCGTTTGCACCTTCAAGCAAGATTTTGCGCCCAAACAGCTTTCCTTCTTTTGTGCTTATGGAAAACGTAAAATTATCTTCTCCAACAAGCTCTTGCAAAAGTATCAGACAATTTCGCTTTAACGTTGTCAAGGATTTTGCACACATCATGTACAGCTTATCTGCGGGCATTGTGCCGACCCATACAGCCCAAAGCACTAACGAGATCCACGTTTTGCCGCTGGAAACACTGCCTTCAAGAAGATTCAAACGCTTCAGTCGATTCGTTGACCACATCCACATCAGATCGCTTTGCTTTTTTGTGAATATCATTTGTTTCCTTTATGCTGTCAATAATGTCAGCAAGGCGTCCTTCCTTCGCCTGACTTTGTACCGGTTCGGGATTGTCTCTATATCCTAACTCGTTTTTCGCGAGGAAAATCATCACCGTTTTATCTCCGCCTTTAGCTGCATTGTACATCATATGTCGTAAGCTCATTTTTGCGGAGTTTTTACCACGAGAAAAGGCGGCGGCAACATCTTTACGTCTGTGAAAAAGTGTTCGTTCAAAACCCATGTCGTCTGCAATTTCTTCTTGTGTGCAAAATTCAGACGCCATGTCCTCAACCTGTTCAAGGTCAATTACTTTTTTCGTTTTCATGTTAGCCGCCTCCTTTCTGTGTGCGTTTTATGCCGTTAAGTTTATCTGCCGCGCTGATATCCTGCGCGTGTGCTTGCACGGGCTGTCATAGAACGCATGATTCTGTTGCGCGTTACACGAGCCTGTCCTGCATTGCGGTTTACACCTGTTGCACGATTGACAATTCGCTGCATATTCATTCAATTGCACCTCCCGTTATTTAATTCTTTTTATGCTGTTGCTTTATGTCTTCTTCAGTCATAGAGCGTTCAACATAATCTTTGTTAAAAGGTTGAATTTTCGGAAAAGCAGAATCGGGCGTTTTAATCGCTTTTCCGATGTTCCGAGCCAATTTTCTGCCGTCAATATATAAGTCGTCAATATCAAGATGATAAGTGTCACAAAATTCAACCATTTGATCGTAATTTGAGAAAAAAACAACAAAATAATAATCCGTGTCGCATACATCTGCAAATCTTTGCTGTTCGTTAGCGGCTCTATCCCGAAAAGCCTGTTGCAAATCGGTTATTTCGTTTTTCATCCCTTCCTCAAATTCTTCAAGCGTAGGAATTTTATTTTCTTCCTCTTCTTTTTCTCGTTGCTGTTTCCACTTGCTCATAATATTTTGCTCCTGTCTTTTTTCTCAACAGCGTTTACACCTTCGCGTCTGACAATCTCCACGTCACAAAATGGAAACCAATCAAGAACGCGCTGATAATCCTCCGGAAACCATTCACGTAAAGGTTTTGTAAAACGATAATCAAGCCCGTCAAATGTGCGCCCGAACATTCTGTAATCTATAGGTAATTTAACGCCTGCTTCGTCAAAAGCTCGAATCAAATCTTCTTTTTTCCAATCGTAAACAGGATAAAACCGCTTTGCATTATGATTGACTGCACCGTGTGATTTTATTGCCAATCTGCGAAAAAGACTATCAGCCATTCTGACGCCCGTTGCAATATATGCAGCATCAGGAAGTCGAGCACAATTTCGTATTATATCGCCAATAATATCATCGTTATATGTACTGTCATCGGGAAGTTTTGCTTTTTGGATTATACTTACACGTCCCGGCGGTTGATCCATAAATCCGCCTAACATACGATAAAATGACCTGTGTGGCAATCTGTAAATATGGCATCCAAAAAAATCCTCGTAGTACCTCAAATTACATTCCACAAATTCAAGACCCGGAACACCGTAACAATAATACGGGACTATTTTTTTGAAATATTTACGTAACTGAAGCCACGCCGCCAAACTGTCTTTGCCCGTTGAAAAAGCAAGAATAGCGGTATCACATTCAGCCGCCATTTGTTCACATAGCTCGTCACTGTTGGTATATTCGAGATTATCGTACATTGTATTACTCCAATAAAAAAGCAGGGCATTAAAAAAATGTCCTGCTAACTGTACAGTATCAGTTAAAAAGATTTGTAATGATTGTTTCGAGTTCTTTTTCTTTACCGGGAATTACAACACGCCGCCCATTTTCCTCGATTTTGGTCAAATCAAGTATTTCGGCATCATACACCCATTGCCCGGGATTTTCGATGCATTGATATATCCTGTCGAATGGAATAATATCTCGAAATGCTCTGCATGATCTCCGATAGTCAATTAAATCGGCTTTTTCCGCCGCTGTCGCTGCGCTGCTGATTTCGCTTTCAGGTACTCCAAAAACAGCAGCTAACCATACGAGCATACCGGCATTTTGCAGTCTGTTGTATACAGCTTTTGTGCTTGCTTCATCCGGTTTTGAAGCAAACCACGCCAAAACATGCGCTTTTTGAGTTCTGTAATATTGTGTGCTCCACCAATCATATTTTCGGCAAATCCCCGGGTCAACGGCTAACAGAGCAGCAATGTCACAAAATTCATTGATAGTAATATCTTTCATCACTGCTCTCCCTCCCCGCTGTTCTCGCTGTCGCTGTCCGGGACCCATTCAAGCAGGTCACCAGGCTGACAATGGAGCAGAGCGCACGATCTGTCTAACTCTGCCCAGCTTATCAATTCGCCTTGTCGCATTTTCTGCATTGACGCTTCGCCGAATATTCGATTCATACGCAGTTTGTATGTTGAATACCCGGCTGCCTTAAACTCTGCAAGCAAATCAACAGTAAATCTGATCAATATAATCACCCCCTTCGAGATGATTATATCATAAATGTTCACTGTTTTCAAGTGTACGATATGCACAAAATATTCACTTAAAGTTTGTGCATATTTAAGGCTTGACATACACTAAATAAAGGTGTATAATAAAACCATAGAAACAAACACAAAACAACCTTACGGAGGGGTTATCATGACAAAGTATTATAGATCAGTAAATGGCAAACCTGTTGAAATTACCGAACAGGAAGCCAAAGAGCAGGAAAGGAAAAATCAAGAGCATTTCAACAGCGGCGATTTTTCAAAAATGATGGATATAGAAATTATACTCAAAATAGAAAAGTGAGGTGAATAATATGAAATACAATATAATTCAAGAAGACGGCACTATAGTACAAACCTTTGACAACTATTATGCAGCTGAAAGATTCTGGGATATGTACGACGGAGTTATGGAAATCTTCAGCGCAGTGACAGAGGATTATGCAGAAACTTATATATACATACAGGAGGTAGAATAATATGAAAAACACTGCACACGCTGACGCCAAAAGGATTATTGCCCGATATCTAAATCAAACAGGATACGCGGACGGCTCTATCACAGTATCAGATATGTATGAAATGCTACGCGACAGAATGAAATTTGGAAACGCTGAAGCACAATGTATCATAGCTGCTCTGACAATTGCCGGGGCAAAATGGAAACAGTCTAAATAGCCGAAACAGCGCCCGGGGCGCTGTCTATCGGGAATGGTCACCCGATACTGATGATGGCAGACCGAATAATCAGGGAGGATAAAAAAACATGATGAATACAATCGAACTGACAACTAAGATTGAAGACATCAAGACATTGCAGAAAATGATTGAAGAACTCACCGCCGAAATGGAAGGCAAGAAAGATGAAATCAAAGCAGAAATGACCGCCCGGAATGTTTCAGAGCTTTCAATTTCATGCTTCAAAGTACGCTATACCGATGTAGTGACAAATCGCTTTGATAGCGCGGCATTCAAAAAAACTCATGCTGATCTGTACGCACAGTACATGAAGCCATCTACAAGCAAACGCTTTTCGATAGCATAAAGCAGAAAGGAATATACCATGAAAAAATATTTGAATCTTATCACAAAAGTTGAGCCTATGGGCTGGAGCGAGATCAACGGCATAAACTGCCGCACATACTATCATGTTGGCGAAAACTTCTTGATTGAAGTAAACATCACCACACACGACAAAAAGAACAAAAACGACCTTGCGAACCTTTGGATAAAACACGGCTTCATTGACCGCTTTTTACCCACGACAGTACACATCACTACATATTACACTGATAACGAAAACAGATGCACAGGGTGCTACAACATACAGCACACAAGAGACGGCAAAATTGACTTTGGTTATATGTTAGAAGCTACACCCGAAAACATCGACAGACTTGTATCAGAGTGCATCAGGATGCGGGAAATGAATATCAGATGAGCTGTGTTATATAAACCACCTATAAACAGCAAAACCGCCGCTGAAATATGCGACGGTTTATTGCTGTATTTAAGAGGATATCTTGTCTGTACTTATCATATCTGCCTATTATAATTATATCACAGGAATTTAGTGACATTCAATGACATTTAGTGACATCTTTGCAATTTTCCGAAATTTTTACCAGAGCTTCACCATGCAGGCGGTAAATATGCCGCAATGATATATGCATTTCCTTGGATATCTCTTTCCATTTCTGAAACATGGTGTATTTCCGGGTGAGTACCTCGCGCTCATAACGATCATCGAGCCTGTCGATCATCTGCTCCGCATCACCTCTGACTGTCAAATAATAGTCAAATTTCCTGTCAGTCTCAGCCGAGTACTCAAGCAGCTTTAACAATCCGCGTTCTCTGCTGTTCTCGCTGTGTGTGTTCTGCTGTGGCATATCGGACATCACCTGTGCTGCACCTGTAAGCGCACTGCGAAATCGGAGCGCTTTTTCCTGTGACAGCTCGTATTCCCTGAAAGCGGTATGCACAACGTTTAAAGCGGCTTTGACTTCCTGTACTGTCATACCTTAGCCTCCTTGTCGTTATATGCTGAATGTACACTGTTCAGCGGTATTAAACATGATCCGCTCTTTGAAATCGTCCGACAGTGAATCATACGTCCGCTTGTTTGTAAATATTTTTTCAACGGCTTTTCCTTCATTCCCGTTTGATGTACTCAGTATAGATTTTTTTACGTTTGCCACTTCGATAAATCCGTCCGGCATTGAATACTCCGAAATGAAAATATTGTCTTGCTCTTGTGCCCATGTATAAAATCTATTGTGATCAAATCCGTCATACTTTCCGCAGTCTGTGTTTGAGTACGGGATATCACAGTAAATCAATGCCCCGTTCGGGATTGGCACTTGTTGATAATCCATGCCGAAGCTCTGCAAGCGCTGCAAGCTCTGCAAGCTCTGCAAGCTCTGCAAGCGATAAAGTGATTCAAGCCGTTCAACCGTTTGTAGGCGCTCAAAGTTTTCAAACTCGTAATTATGTTTTCTTACTCTGCCAAAAAATGCCTTTATCTGCGTTGAGTATTCAAGGTATCGCATATAAGCGTTTTCATGTTTGGAGATCTGCAATTTTAGCCCGAATTTATCAAGCGGCTTGGGGTCGTTGTTGAATATCAGTAAATGATAAGCGTGTTTATAATCTTCAATGTCCGCCCCATACAGATAATCTTTGCCGTTGTTGCCAAAACTCCATATCAGTGCAATATATGCGTCGGTGTCTTTGCGACGGTTGAACTCTTCGCGCGTGATCCATTCGGGATGCGTGTCAACGGTGTATTTCCCGTGAACACAGTCAAGAAACAACCTCGGCAATCTGTCGTCTATGTCGTTGATTATGAATTTTTGATATTTGTGGGATAACAGTGCCTTATGCGTTATTGCACCGCCGCCAAAAAACAAATCCACAAACGTATCAGCGCTCGGTAGCTCTGACACAACCCAATCAGCAATAGCATTCTTAGAGCCTTTGTAGGGCAATCCGTACCGCATTTAATCAGTATCACACTCCTCATCAAGATATTCCAGTATGCACTTGTCACATCGATTTTCACCGCAACCGCAGTACTCCGACTGCATGAAGTGACCGTTCAGTGCGTCAAGAACGCACGCACAGTCAGTTTTTATCAGCCCGTCATTAATTCTGCACAGCAAATCGTATGTGCAGAGCTTGTATAATTTGTCCCTGTTAGTCATTACTTCATACCCCACTTTATAAAATCGATCGCAAATTTAAGAGATTCAACATCTTTTTGAAATGTTTCGTTTTCGTTGGGATAGGCTTTGCATAAATACTCGCACCGCTCTAATACTCCTTCGAGCTGTTTGATGTGCTGTTCTGCTTCATTTATCTTGTCTCGGATTTTTAACCATTCGTTGGTCATAGCTATTCTTCCTCCTCGCCCAGCCAGTCTCTTATGCAATAGTTACAAACTCCCCTATATTGCGGACACCACTTAGAAATTATTGTTTCGGCATTTCTGTGAACACCCGGTATTGCTGCAAGCGGACAATAATCATCAGTATCAGTGTCCATAAAAAATTCGACAGGATCAGCGTTGATACGCTGTTTGATTTTTTCGAGATTAGTCATTTGCCGCACCGCCTTTACTGAATAATTTCTTCCGCCTTAATACGCACTCATCGCACAGCGTTCTTTCTGTACGTGCCGGACGTTTTCCGCAGTCGGTGCATATCCCCGCTGATTTGCGTTGAAGATACCGCTGTCGGTGATATGTTTTCATGTAGGTTTTTATGTCAAAGCTCATGGCTCATCCCTTACCTTCTCACAGTATTTGCTCCCGCCGAAATAGCAGTCTTCGCAGCCGCAGAGCTTGTCGTTATACTCACAGTCCTTGCAGTCGATACGCTCCAATCCTATCTCACTTATAGGCAGGTCAAAGCGATCCTCAAACATATCTGCCTGTATGTTCGGGCAGTCGCTGCAAGAGCAGTGTGCGTTGCAGAAACTTGAGCATTTATCATCATGTTTGTATTTGTTAGATTTCACCAAATCATCTCCTGTTATCAGTGTACTATATTTACCATGCAAATCATGCAAATGTTTTGTAAAGTACTATATATATAAAATATAACATCTAACATAAACGCTGCATGATTTGCATGGTAGTCTCAGCTAATCAAAAAGGCGGTAGTGAATCGTCATAGTTCACCTCGTTTCGCGGTGCGTATTCTTCGGCTATTCTGTAGCC
>JAZSJE010000026.1:0-6403 GCA_045534135.1 Eubacteriales bacterium | reverse complement strand
GACGCCATGGCTACGATCCGACTTTGTCCGGAATGCAACAGTGAGCCTTTGGCAAGGCTGGGATACGGCACACAAAGAGTTGAGCAGGAGCTGGGAGATATTTTACCTAATGCGAAAATACTCAGAATGGACACAGATACCACAAGCACAAAGCATGCCTATGAGGAGCTTCTCGGTACATTCCGCTCTGGAGATGCCGACGTTCTTTTGGGGACACAGATGGTCACGAAGGGACACGATTTTCCCGCAGTCACACTGGTTGGTGTCCTTCTTGCAGATACTTCCCTGTATCTCGACGATTACAGAGCTGCCGAGCGCACATTTGCTATGCTCACTCAGGTCATAGGCAGAGCCGGCAGAGGTGAAAAAGAGGGCGAGGCTGTGATACAGACCTCGAACCCCGATCATGAATGCATACGCTTAGCCTGCTCGCAGGACTACGACTCATTCTACAAAAACGAGATAAGACTTCGTCGTCAGCTCAGATTTCCTCCATTCTGTGACATAGCTCTGTTGACCCTGACTTCACCTGATGAGAAGGAGCTGCTCCGCGCCTCGACAATACTTTCAACGCGTTTTGCCGAGCTTGTAAAGGAGGAGTACAACGATATTCCGCTGATAGCGTACGGTCCGTTTGAAGCTCCAATATACAAGGTGGAAAACAAGTTCCGTATGAGAATGGTCGTAAAATGCAGACTCGGTAAAAAATCGAGAGCTTTGTTCTCTGCTCTGCTAAAAGAATTTTCCAAGAGCGGAACAAAAAATCTTTCTCTCTCAATAGATTTAAATCCATCAAATCTTTAACCAAAAACTTCCTATATCCCAATTGCAAAATAAGGAGAAAATATGGCAAAACTTAAAATAGTAAAAATCGGCGACAATACCCTCAGGACCGTATGCCGCCCAGTTGACACTATCACACCCAGAATTATCCGTCTTCTTGACGACATGACCGAAACCATGAGAGCGGCTGATGGCGTAGGACTTGCGGCGCCACAGGTTGGTGTTCTTCGCAGAATAGTAGTCATCGAAACGCCAGACGAAGGACTCATTGAACTCATCAATCCTAAGATCATAGCTTACTCGGGCGAGCAGGAAAGCGAAGAAGGCTGTCTTTCCGTTCCCGGAAGATGGGGCGTTACGCGCCGTCCGATGCACGTTACGGTAAGAGCGCTCAACAGAAACGGAGAGAGCTTTGATATGACAGGCTCTGGACTTTTGGCAAAAGCATTCTGCCACGAGATAGACCATCTTGACGGAAAGCTTTTCGTTGATTGTGCGTTACGCTTATATGACTCAAACTGAGAGGTACGACATGAAGGTTCTTTTTATGGGAACTCCCGATTTTGCGCTTTTTTCACTTAAGGAATTGGTTGAAAAAAGCTCTCACGAAATATGCGGAGTTATTACTCAACCCGACAAGCCGCGCGGCAGAGGCTACGCGCTAACTCCACCTCCCGTCAAGGTATACGCACTTGAAAAGGGACTGCCAGTTTACCAGCCCGAAACACTTAAGGGCGAGGATTTTTCGCGCTTGTTAGATGAGCTGTCGCCAGATATAATTACCGTCGTTGCTTTTGGAAAGATACTTCCGCTCAACGTCATAGAATTTCCTAAATACGGCTGTATCAACGTTCACGGTTCTCTACTTCCCGAATACAGAGGTGTCGCCCCCATGCAGGGTTGGATTATAGAGGGAAAAAAGGTAACCGGTGTTACAATAATGTACATGGCTGAGGGACTCGATACGGGGGATATGTTGCTCAAGCGTGAGCTCATTATCGGTGAAAACGATAATTTTGAGGATATACACGACGGGCTTGGCAAAATAGGCGCGGAGGCACTGCTGGAGGTCATCGACTCTATATCCAAAGGAACTGCGGTGCGCATTCCTCAGGACGATTCCCTGTCCACCTATGCAAAAAAGATAACAAAAGAGGATTGTGTAATAGACTTTTCAAAAGATGCGCAAACTGTACACGATCTTATAAGAGGGCTTTCTCCTGTTCCGCTTTCCTTCACGCATACACCAAACGGAAAGCTTCTCAAGGTCATAGATTCACGAATCGCTGATACTGATAAGGCGCATAGCCGTGCAGGAGAGGTGATTTCTCTTGACGACGGAATAGAAGTAGCCTGCGCACGCGGCTCGATAAGGATCTTAAAGGTGCTTCCCGAGGGCAAAGCGCGCATGTCAGCATCGGATTTTATTCGCGGAAGAAATATCTCTGTGGGAGATATACTATCTTAAATTTGAAAGGTTAATAAAATGATTTTCGGTTTATTCAGATTTGACTGGACCATACTCTTAGTCATCCCCGGATTCATTATATCTATATGGGCTCAGATAAAAGTAAAAACCACCTTTGATAGGTACTCTAAGGTTTTCACCTCACGGGGAATAACTGCTGCCGCGGCGGCAAGACGTATCCTCGACGATAACGGACTTCATCATATAAGAATAGAGGAGGTCCGTGGACACCTTACCGACCACTATGACCCAAGAGCAAACGTTATACGCCTGTCGAGCTCGGTTTATTCCTACACCACCCCCGCCGCAATAGGTGTTGCGGCGCATGAGGCAGGACACGCTATCCAATACGCAAAAGGCTATGCCCCCATAAAGCTTCGCGCGGCACTTGTTTCTATAACGGGATTCAGCTCCGGCCTTGCTATACCTCTATTCTTTATTGGCCTTATTTTTCAGCATGAGGCTCTTATGCTTATAGGTATACTTTTGTATGCCGCAATAGCTCTTTTCCAATTGATCACACTTCCCGTAGAATTCAATGCCTCTGCTCGCGCACTCTCTGTGCTCAGATCCTCGGGAATGCTCAACGAAAAAGAGCTGAGCGCCTCACGTAAGGTGCTCACCGCTGCCGCACTCACCTACGTTGCGGCACTTCTTACCTCACTATTAACACTTCTGAGGCTTATTCTGTTAGCCAACAGCTCAAAACGAAGATAAAACGGAGAATTTATGACACCACGCAAGCTTGCCTTTGACCTTCTTATAAAGGCTGAAAAAAGCAAACAATTCTCAAATATTGTTCTCGATAACGCCCTTTCATCATGCGATATGAATGATGCGGATAAGCGTCTTTGCTCATCGCTGTTTTACGGCGTTACCGAGAGAAAAATAACTTTGGACTATATAATTTCAACTCTGTCCATCCGAGAGCTGTCCACGCTTGACATCTCGGTGATAGCTGCGCTTCGCCTAGGAATATATCAGCTTCGCTATCTTGATCGCATCCCCGCACATGCCGCTATAAACGAATCGGTCGCGCTCGTGCCTAAAAAAAGCTCCGGCTTTGTAAACGCGGTGCTGAGAGCTTATACAAGAGCCGATAAAATATCCATGCCGTCAAGGTCCGATCTTTCATTTTATCTGTCGGTAAAATATTCCGTCTGCGAGCCGTTGGCAAAAAAGCTTATAGCCTCTTTAGGTGAAGCTGACGCGGAAGAAATTTTGCAAGGCTTTGAAAAAACTCCGGATATCACCATACGTACAAACACCTTAAGAACAACCCGTGAGGATCTACTTAAAAGCATTCCGGATTCTTACCCCACCAAAAATTCCACACACGGAATTCATGTCAAAGGGTCGGTAAGAGAGCTTTACGGATTTAATGACGGATTCTTCTTCGTTCAGGACGAAGCATCACAACTATGCGTTGAAGCCCTCGACGCAAAGCCTAATATGACCGTGCTCGATATATGCGCATGTCCCGGCTCCAAAAGCTTTGGTACCGCGATGAACATGAACAACCGTGGAAAAATAATCTCATTTGACCTTCACGAGAACAAGCTATCGCTCATTCGCTCGGGAGCTGATCGTTTAGGTATCGACATAATAGGAACTAAAGCGCAGGATGGACGCGTTTTTTTACCCGAGCTTGAAACAAAGGCTGACAGAGTTCTCTGCGACGTTCCATGCTCAGGCTTCGGCGTTCTTTTAAAAAAGCCCGAGCTTAGATATAAAGACCCCAAGGAGTCGGAAGCACTTCCCAAAATACAGCTGGATATTCTTGAGAATGCCTCAAAATATGTAAAACCCAACGGCATTCTTATTTACTCAACCTGTACACTGCTCCCCGAGGAAAACGAGAATAACGTACGCGCTTTTCTAAAAAATCACTGTGAATTCTCTCTATCCCCCTGGAGCATCGGTGAAATATCCGCTCCAAGCGGAATGATCACTCTGTATCCCCACAAACACAACACCGATGGATTTTTCATCGCTAAACTAATAAAAAAGGCATAAATAATTATGGAAAAAATCGACCTTCTATCTCTGTTTCCAGAGGAGCTTGAAGAATATATAATTTCTATCGGCGAACCGAAATATCGAGCAAAACAGCTCTTTTCACAGATGCATAAGGGTATTTCTCCTGCCGACATGACAAACATCAGCAAAGCTACCAAGCAAAAGCTTGAGGACTCCTCCCTGTTCTATCTTCCAAGAATACGCAGAAAGCTTGTTTCGGCTCTTGACGGAACGGTAAAGTACCTTTTTGAGCTATCTGATAAAAATTGTGTTGAAAGCGTAGTCATGCGCTATAAGCACGGAAATACGATCTGCGTTTCCTCACAGGTAGGCTGTCGAATGGGCTGCGCGTTCTGTGCCTCTACGATCGGCGGTAGAGTAAGAAATCTTACAGCTTCGGAGATTTTGGGGCAGATATTGGTAGCTCAGACCGATACCGGTGAGCGGATCTCAAATATAGTTATGATGGGCATTGGCGAGCCGCTTGACAATTACGACAACGTCCTTCGCTTCCTACGCCTTGTAGGTATAGAGGAAGGAATAAATATAGGCTACCGCCATATCTCTCTGTCCACCTGCGGAATAGTTGATAAAATAGATGAGCTTGCAAAGGAAAATCTACCTATAACGCTCTCTATATCACTTCACGCCTCGGATGACGCTACAAGAAGCTCTATCATGCCCATAAATAAAAAGTGGAATATAGACGCACTTCTTGATGCTTGCAGAAGATACTATTCATCCAGCGGCAGACGTATTTCCTTTGAATATACTCTGATTTCGGGCAAAAACGACACTCCCTCAGCCGCGCTTGAGCTGGCAAGACTGCTCAACAGAAAGCTACGTACAAGAGGAGAAGACAGCTTCCCTATTCACGTAAATCTTATCCCCGTAAACCCCGTAAACGAAACCGAGTTTTCAGCATCTGACAAGCAAGCAGTTACCAGATTTGCCTCAGTTCTTGAGAAAAACGGTATTAGGGCAACTGTGCGCCGACGCTTGGGCGCCGACATAAACGCGTCCTGCGGTCAGCTCAGACGCGAGGAGGAAGGCAAAGCATAATATCTCTGTTACATATTTTATTTACAGAGGTAAAGCATGAAATTCAGATTTCGACGGTCAAATGCCCCGCTGAGATTAAAAAGTCCCACGGCAAAGCGCAAGATTCTTAAATTAAAAGGAATAAACACATTGCGTCATATAAAACGCGTTGCTCTGGTACGCAATTATTCAGCCGACAGCTTTGGAAGCTTTGCGCCTGAAAAGAAAAAAGGCTTTTGGAGGTCATTTCAGCTTCGTATCGGAGAGTTGCGGGAAAGATTACGAAAACAAATAGCACGGCGGATAAACAAAGAGCCAAGGCTTCCGCTATCCACCCTGCTTAGAATACTTTTAGTAACCTTTTCACTAACCGCTCTAACAGGAGCCTTCGTAATTTTCTCTTTCTTTTTCACCTATGGCGGTGCGTATACAGAAATTAAGATCCCAAGCTTTATTTCGCTCAACGTAAATGACGCTACCTCACTTGCCACCGACGTTTTTGAATATGAGATAATATACGAGAGCAACCCAAATTTTAAAAGCGGCAGTGTTATTTCTCAACGACCGCTTCCAAACGTAACAAGAAAGATTTATGAAAAGAACGGTAAGTTTAAAATAACGCTCACCGTAAACAAGGAAAATCAGTATATAACGTTACCGCAATTGATAGGTACACCCTTGAGGGATGCATTGATAGATCTGCAAAGCGCGGGAATAAAGGTGCAGATAATTAAGGAGTATTCTCCAACAGTTTCCTCGGGCATCATCATACATTCCTCCTTACCTGAAGGGTCAGAGCTTAAGGCGGGGGATATTCTTACACTCAGAGTTAGCCTTGGCAAGGAGATCTTAGAGATAACTGTTCCCTCTATCTTAGGAAAGAGCGAGCAAGAGGCTATCTCTCTCCTAGAGAAAAAGGGCTTACTCGCTGGTGAGATACGCTATGAGAACTCAGAAGATAAAATGGGAACTGTCATCTCTCAAAGCGTGGCACCAGGCTCATCGGTAAAGGAAGGATCCAAAATATCCTTTTCTGTCAGCGGCGGACTTTACCATTCATCAGATTGAGAGGAAAATAAAATGAAAAACAAA
>JAZSJE010000187.1:0-9574 GCA_045534135.1 Eubacteriales bacterium | reverse complement strand
AAAGGTGAATTTATTTTGCTCGCAAAATAAAGAAAATAAAGAAAATAAAGAGGGAACCCCACGTCTGGGTTCCCCTTTTTTCTTTTTTTCCATCAATCAGCGTCAAAAAACACATAAAAATTCCATATTTACAAAAAAATATACTTACGGAGCGAAAAAATATAATATTTTTCTTTACAAGCTCTTGTTTTTATGATATAATATATCTTGTGAAAAAATTTCTATTTCCTAATGGATAAAGGAGAGATACTGCAATGAGCCGTATGGTTGGTACTATATCCCGTGGCGTTCGTGCGCCCATCATCAGAAGCGGAGATGACCTTGCTAAGATCGTAACCGAGTCTGTCATCACAGCAGCCCGTGAGGAGGGCTATGAAATAAGAGATCGTGACGTTGTCGCTATGACCGAGGCGATCGTTGCCCGCGCGCAGGGTAACTACGCATCTGTTGACGATATCGCTGCTGACGTAGCCGCAAAGTTTGGCGATAGCACCGTAGGTGTTATATTCCCTATACTCAGCCGTAACCGTTTCGCTATTTGCCTTCGCGGCATAGCAAAGGGTGTAAAGAAGGTAGTTCTTATGCTTTCTTATCCCTCTGACGAGGTTGGAAACCACCTCGTAAGCCTTGACGCGATAGACGAAAAGGGAGTTAATCCTTACAGCGACGTTCTTGATCTCGCTAAGTACCGCGAGCTTTTCGGCTACGAGAAGCATCGCTTTACAGGAGTCGACTACGTTGAATACTACGAAACGCTTATCCGTGAGAGCGGAGCTGACGTGGAGATAATCTTCGCAAACGACGCAAGAGCTGTTCTGCCCTATACAAAGAACGTTATCAACTGTGACATTCATACCCGAGCAAGAACTAAGAGAATTCTTATGGCTGCGGGAGCAGAGAAGGTATTCGGACTTGACGAGATACTCAACGCGCCTGTTAACGGAAGCGGATATAACGAGAATTACGGACTTCTCGGTTCTAACAAGGCGACCGAGGATCAGGTAAAGCTCTTTCCCAGAGAGTGCCAGCCGCTCGTAGAGGAGATCCAGAAGCAGATCTTTGAGGCAACGGGCAAGAAGATAGAGGTCATGGTTTACGGTGATGGAGCGTTCAAGGATCCTATCGGAAAGATCTGGGAGCTTGCTGACCCGGTAGTTTCCCCCGCATACACCTCAGGACTTGAGGGAACTCCCAACGAGCTTAAGCTCAAGTATCTTGCGGATAACGATTTTGCCGATCTTTCGGGTGATGAGCTTAAGGCAGCGATCAAAGCGAAGATAACCTCAAAGGATTCCGACCTCTTTGGTCAGATGGCATCCGAGGGAACGACCCCCCGCCGCCTTACCGACCTTATAGGCTCGCTTTGCGACCTTACATCGGGCTCTGGAGATAAGGGAACACCTATCGTTCACATTCAGGGCTACTTTGATAACTATACTACTGAATAACTGCAAACGAGGGGAGTTCCCCTCTTTGCTTTACAAGGAGAAAAATTATGAAAAAGGTGAAAATCATAGCTGATAGCACTTGCGACCTCTCGAAAGAGCTTGTAGAAAAGTATGACATTACCATAGTTCCCCTTTGTATAGTACTTGACGAGAAAAGCTATTTCGACGGAGAGGATATAACTCCCGACGAAATATACGCATGGTCTGATGAGAAAAAGACAACGCCTAAGACCGCGGCAGTAACCTTTGACAGAGTTGCGCAGGAGTACAAAAAGTACGCGGGCGCGGGAAATGACGTGATTTTCTTTGGAATTTCCTCGCAGATGAGCACGACATGTAACGTGGCTCGCATAGTTGCCGAGGATGAGGGGTACGACAGAGTTTTCGTAATAGACTCGCAGAATCTCTCAACTGGTATCGGTCTTCAGGTGATCCGCGCGGCAGAGCTTGCGGCAGCGGGAAAGAGCGCTGAGGAGATAGTCGCAGAGATAGAGGCGGCAAGAGATAAGGTAAGAGCAAGCTTCGTTGTTGACACGCTGACCTTTTTGGCGCGCGGCGGCAGATGTAGCTCCATCACAGCTCTTGTAGGTAACACGTTAAAGCTTCATCCGCAGATAATAGTTAAGGATGGAAAAATGGGAGCGGCTAAGAAATATAGAGGAAGGGTGCCTGTGGCGCTTTCCGACTATTTCAACGATCTGGTGCCCGCTCTTAAGGAGGCAGACCCCAAGAGAGTATTCATTACTCACTCGGGTTGTGACGACGAGACAGTTGACATGATCAAGGGCAAGATAGCAGAGCTCAACGTGTTTGAGGAGATACTCATAACCCGTGCGGGCGGTGTTGTTTCAAGCCACTGCGGTCCCAACGTTCTCGGTATCTTGTTCTATGAAAAGGCTTGATGCCGCTTTAAGTCAAGAAAATATTGATCTTAAGGGCAAGACCGTTGCTATAAGCGGAGCCACGGGCGGGCTTGGCAGAGAGCTTTGCAAAATACTCAGCGCGCTTGGCGCGGATCTTGTTCTTCTCGACAGGAACAGACAAAAATCGCTTTCCTTGATAGAAGAATTAAGAGCTGAGTTTGCGGATATTGAGTATACTCACGTGACTGTGGATCTCGAGGATATTGAGGCGGTAAGGTCTGCGGCGCAGATCCTTCTTCAAAGTGTAAAGCCAGACTATCTGATACTTAACGCGGGAGCCTACAGCATACCGCGCAAAAAATGCTCCACGGGATTTGACAACGTATTTCAGATAAATTTTATCTCACCCTATTTTCTTGCTCGGAAGCTTCTTGAGCCTATAGAGGAGAAGGGCGGTAAGATCGTTGTGGTGGGTAGCATAGCTCACAATTATTCAAGGAGCGATGCGGATGACGTGGATTTTTCAAGGAGAAGGGCGGCGTCGAAGGTATACGGAAATGCCAAACGGTATCTTACGTATTCGCTGATCGACGAAGGCTCGGTTAACGTAACGCATCCCGGAATTGCGGTTACGGGAATAACGGGGCATTATCCAAAGCTTGTGTATGCGTTGATAAAATATCCCATGAAGCTGATCTTCATGAAGCCGAGGAAGGCATGCTTGTCTATTCTTCAAGGGTTGTTTGACAATTGCGGGAACAGGGAGTGGATAGGACCGAGGGTGTTTAATATCTGGGGCAGACCAAAGAAAAAGCCCTTGAGAACGTGTGACGCCGAGGAAGCGGCATACATACGCAAAAAAGCGGATGAAATATTCTGTCTGATAGACTCTTAATAAAGATAAGCGGTAGGTTAGCCTGCCGCTTTTTTTCTTAATATTGCAAATAAATTATTCAGACGTTTATTATAATAGGATTTTGTGATACAATATAGAATATAGAATGTAACAATATCGTATTATTGCCTTCCGCGGAGGATGTTAAGATGAGAAAAACAAAAATAGTTTGTACTATAGGACCCGCATGCAACAATGAGGAAACGCTCAGCGGGATGTGCCTTGCGGGCATGAACGTGGCAAGATTGAATTTTTCGCACGGCACTCATGAGGATCATAAAAAGAATATAGAGCTGATAAAATCGGTGCGTGAGAAGCTGGGACTTCCTATAGCTATAATGCTTGATACAAAGGGACCTGAATACAGAATAAAGACCTTTAAGGAAGGAAAGGTAACGCTCAGCCATGGAGATAGATTTATTTTTACCTCGGATGAGATCGAGGGTGACGAGCACAGAGTTTCTATCAACTATAAGCATCTTCCAAGAGAGATGAGCGTGGGAGATAAGATACTGCTCAATAACGGTCTTGTGATCTTTGAGGTGGAGAGCGTTAGCGGTAACGATATAAACTGCCGCGTTTTAGAGGGGGGAGAGCTTTCAAACAGAAAGAGCATGAGCTTCCCGGGCAAGCTGCTCAAGCAGGAGTATCTTAGTGAATACGACAAGCAGGATCTGCTTTTCGGAATAGAAAACGGCGTTGATTTTGTTGCTTGCTCATTCGTTTCACTTAAGCAGGATCTCGTTGACGTAAAAAATTTTCTTCGCGCAAACGGTGGAGAACGCATAGATATAATCGCAAAGATAGAAAATCGCTCGGGTGTGGACAATATACGCGAGATATGCGAGGAATGCGATGGAATTATGGTGGCGAGAGGAGATATGGGCGTTGAGGTGCCCTTCGAGGAGCTTCCCGCTATCCAGAAGCATCTTATAACCACCTGCCGACTTCTTGGTAAGAGAGTTATCACCGCGACAGAGATGCTCGAATCCATGATACACAATCCCCGTCCTACAAGAGCTGAGATAAGCGACGTGGCAAACGCTGTATATGATGGCACAAGCGCTATAATGCTTTCGGGAGAAACAGCCGCGGGCAGATATCCTGTACTTACGGTTGAAACGATGGCACGCATAGCGCTCCAGACCGAAAAGGGAATAGACTACGCAAAAAGATTTCACGATTCGGATTTTATTATAAAAAGCACTGTTGACGCGATATCGCACGCGACGTGCGGAATGGCAATAGATATTGACGCGCGCGCGATAGCGGTCTGCTCACTTTCGGGAATGACAGCGAGAATGGTGTCACGATTCCGTTGCCCTATAGATATTCTCGGTGTGACCACGGACGAGGTCACGTGGCGGAAGCTTGCGCTCTCCTGGGGCGTAACTCCCGTAATGAGCGAGATGTTCAACTCGCTCGACGTGCTGTTTTATACAGCGCAGAAGTTGGCGAAAAAGGAGATGTCGCTCTCGCGGGGAGATAGAATAGTCATCACGGGCGGTGTAACGAACGGCTCGTCGGGAAACACAAATCTTATTAAAGTAGAAACGGTGTAAAAAGGACGGAGTATCCTGAAGTGAACCATTTGAGGTTCACTTCAATCCGCTTCGTCTTTTTTCATATATAAGCGCTATATTTGCGCAAAAAAATATTTGTTTACTCAATGTTTACAAAGCATACTATTTTAAGAAAAAATTATGCTTTATAATTTACAGTTGATATTATTATATGGATCAGGAGGATTTTCAGGGATACTATGATAAAAACTTTGGCTAAAAGTATTCGTGAATATAAAAAAAGCTCGATACTTGCCCCTGCCTTTATAGCGGGAGAGGTTATCATCGAATGTATGATACCGTTTGTTACAGCGGGTCTTGTGGAACAGATAAACGCGGGTTGCTCGCTTACTGTCATATTAAACTACGGTATCCTACTTATTTTATTGGCGGTGGTGTCGCTTATGTGTGGCGCGTTTGCGGGTCACTTTGCGGCTATCGCTTCCTGTGGATTTGCGAAAAATCTGCGCCACGATATTTATTACGCGATCCAGCAGTTTTCATTTTCCAACATGGATAAATTTTCAACCGCGGGACTTGTGACCAGACTTACCACCGACGTTACCAACGTACAGATGGCATATATGATGATAATACGTACGGCGATCCGTTGCCCGATGATGCTCATCTTTGCACTGGTAATGGCAATAGTAGTCAGCCCCACAATGTCACTTGCATTCGCTGTAATTATTCCCGTTTTGGCGATAGGATTGGTCATTATAATCAAAAGGGCGCATCCCATATTCAAAACGGTGTTTAAAAAATATGACGCTCTCAATAGCTCGGTGCAGGAAAACGTATCCGGCATGAGAGTTGTAAAGGCATACGTACGAGAGGATTTTGAAAAGGAAAAATTCGCAAAGGCATCCGATGATGTGGCAAAGGGATTTACTAAAGCTGATAAGATCATCGCGCTTAACAATCCTCTTATGCAGTTTTGCTTTAACGCGCTTATGCTGATGGTCTGCTTCTTTGGCTCGCAGCTTATAATAAGCACGGGCGGAGAGGCGCTCAACATCGGTGGATATACCGCGCTGTTGACATACGGCGCTCAGATACTTATGAGCCTTATGATGCTCTCCATGATAATGGTCATCCTTGTGCTTTCGGTGGAGTCGGCAAGCCGTATAACAGAGGTGCTCAAGGAGCAGAGCGCGATAGCAAATCCCGAGTGTCCCATAACCGAGGTCAGAGATGGAAGCATACTCTTTGATAAGGTAAGCTTCTCTTATTCCGAGGCGGCAGAGAAAAAATCTCTTGAGGGGATCAATCTCTTTATTTCTTCGGGTGAAACAGTAGGTATAATAGGAGGCACGGGAACAGGAAAGACCAGCCTTGTTCAGCTTATTTCACGTCTTTACGACGTAAGTGAGGGAGCAGTTAAGGTCGGTGGTGTTGACGTGCGTGATTACGATATAGAAACGCTGCGTAATCAGGTTGCCGTCGTACTTCAGAAGAACGTTCTTTTCTCGGGAACGATAAAGGAAAATCTCCGTTGGGGAGATCCCGATGCGAGTGACGAGGACATGGAGCGCATATGCAAGCTCGCGCAGGCAGACGAGTTTATAAAGACCTTTCCCGACGGCTACGATACCTATATAACACAGGGCGGTACTAACGTATCTGGCGGTCAGAAGCAAAGACTTTGTATTGCCCGTGCGTTGCTCAAAAAGCCAAAGATACTTATACTCGACGACTCTACAAGCGCTGTCGATACAAAGACAGATGCGCTTATCAGAAAGGCGTTTGCCGAGGAGATACCCGATACTACAAAGATAATTATAGCTCAGCGTATATCCTCTGTTGAGCATGCGGATAAGATAATCGTTCTTGACGGCGGACGTATAGAATCGGTTGGCAACCATGAGCAGCTAATGCAGAGCAGCCCCATTTATAAGGAAATATATGAATCTCAGACAAAGGGGGCGCAGGATGATGAATAAAGCTAATATGAAAAAGCCTCCGGTAAAAAAAGGTATTATAAAGAGAATTCTTAAGATGCTCTTTAAGGAATACAAATGGCATATGGTAGTCGTTATAGGCTGTATAATATTTGTGTCCTTTGCATCGACCATAGCAGGTCTTTTTATGAATCAGTTCCTCGACTATATTAACGAGGGAATGCAATTCGGACTTGACGCGGTATACGGAAAGATACTCCGAGCCGTGCTTATAATGCTTGCGATATATGCTATGGGATGGATAGCCTCGTTTGCTTACACACGTATAATGGCGGTCGTAACGCAGAGGTTCCTTAACAGCATGAGAAAAAAGATGTTTGATAAGATGCAGAGCTTTCCTTTGCGTTACTTCGATACCAACGCTCACGGCGATATAATGTCACACTATACTAATGATATAGATACTGTTCGAGAGCTTGTGTCGAATACCTTGCCTCATCTTATTCAGAGCACGCTGATAGTAGTATTTTTGATATTCAATATGCTCTATCTGAGTCTCTGGATGTTCCTTGTAGTAGTAGTTGCCAGCATTGCTATGATAACTGTCGCGAAAAAGATTGGCGGAGCAAGTGCGAAGAACTTCATGAAGATGCAGAAATCGATAGCTAAATCCGAGGGCTTTGTCGAGGAGATGATGAACGGACAGAAGGTCGTAAAGGTATTCTGTCATGAAAAGCAGAGCGTCGAGGATTTTGATAAGGTCAATGAGGAGCTTTGCGCTGATGCAACCGCGGCAAACCGCTTTGCCAATATTCTGATGCCCATTATGGGTAACATCGGAAATATCCTTTACGTTTTAGTGGCATTTGTCGGCGGCTCGCTGATAATCAGCGGTGCTACCAATATATCCATTCAAAGACTTGTTGGTCCTCTGCTTGGCATGGAAGTGGCTACCGCTGTAGGAATAAGCGTTGTTGTGCCATTCCTTAACGCCTCAAAGCAGTTTACCAATAACGTCAGCCAGGTTTCGCAGCAGATAAACGCAATAGTTATGGCTATGGCGGGAGCAAATCGAGTATTTGAGCTTCTTGATACGGAGCCCGAGCATGACGAGGGATACGTTATGCTGGTAAATGCAAAGTATGAGAACGGCCAGATAGTTGAGAGCGACAAGAGAACGGGTATGTGGGCATGGAAGCACCGTCACGGTGACGGAAGCGTTACCTACACCGAGCTTCGCGGTGACGTTCAGATAGAGAATATGGACTTTGGATACGTTGCCGAAAAGACTGTTCTTAAGGATATTACACTTTACGCAAAGCCAGGACAGAAGGTAGCGTTTGTAGGTGCTACGGGTGCGGGAAAGACCACGATAACCAATCTTATCAACCGTTTCTACGATATTGATGACGGAAAAATAAGATACGACGGTATAAATATCAATAAGATAAAGAAGGGCGATCTTCGCCGCTCACTCGGTATAGTGCTTCAGGATACTAATTTGTTTACGGGAACCGTTATGGATAACATCCGATACGGAAAGCTTGACGCAAGCGACGAGGAATGTATAGCGGCGGCAAAGCTTGCGAACGCGCACGATTTCATTACGCGTTTGCCCGAGGGATATAATACCATGCTGACCTCAAACGGAGCAAATCTTTCTCAGGGACAAAGACAGCTTATCTCGATTGCCCGAGCCGCTGTTGCTGACCCACCCGTAATGATACTCGATGAGGCTACCTCGTCGATCGACACCAGAACTGAGGCGATAGTACAAAGAGGTATGGACGCGCTGATGAAGGGAAGGACTGTATTTGTAATAGCGCACAGACTTTCCACTGTACGTAACTCCGACGTAATAATGGTCTTGGAGCAGGGACGTATAATCGAGCGCGGAAGTCATGATGATCTTATAGCGCAGGGCGGAAAGTATTATCAGCTTTACACGGGCGCCTTTGAGCTTGAATAGGACGCGTTCCACCTTTCTTTAAAGAAAGGTGGAGCCAAAGAACTTCAACCTTGGGTTTGATGTTTTTTCAAACACCATATTTCATTTTGCGAAAATTATTTGCAAATAATAATTTGACACGGTTTACCTGACTTTTCGGCATACTTTATAGTAGATAAAGTTCCTTTTGAACTTCCGTCCCAAAAAGCAATTATTTTATCCGCATTATCCACGATCTTTTTGTTTCTGACTATCGGTGCGGCACGACCGTAAATATCATATTGAGGTAAAAATACGGTTAGCTTTATTCCTTTTTGTTTTGCGTATTCGGCTGCACAAGTATCAACACCTGCGGCACCTCCCGATACTATCTCTTCACAATCGGATATATATTTGCCCATATCCTCTATAATGATATTTCTTGAACCGACAATTGCAATTTTCATAATTATCTCCTAAAACATTTTGTGTACTTAAATTAAGTATACTTATAACATTATACCATAAAATAATCTTAAAATATACTTATATTGAGATATTGAGGAGATTTTTTTATGAGAAATAAGAATAATAAGCATCTCGGAATAGAAATAGACCCCGAGCTTCACTATAAGCTACATTATATTTCAAAGTATTACGGTCGTTCGGCGAACGGTGAAATACTTTATCTTATAAGGCAAGAGATAAAAGCCTTTGAAAAAGCGGAAGGTGAAATTGAACTTCCGAAAGCGGATTGAATAAAAAGGGAACCCCCCATACGTGGGTTTCCTTTTTTATTTTGCCAAGGCAAAATAAATCTCACAGTATGAAGGTCTTTTGCCTACTTTACTGGTCAAAATCATAGTCGGCTATGGCAGCGCACAAGGTTAGACAATAATAAAACACCTTAGTATGAAGGTCTTTTGCCTACTTTACCGATCAAAACATATTTGGCTACGTCAGCGCACAAGGTTAGAC
>JAZSJE010000236.1:0-23076 GCA_045534135.1 Eubacteriales bacterium | reverse complement strand
ATTTTTGGTGCGGGTAACAGGGGTCGAACCTGCACGAATTAACACAAGATCCTAAATCTTGCGCGTCTGCCAATTCCGCCATACCCGCATATAAAAATATATTAAATTATTTTGCTTACGCAAGATTTAGACTAAATCTTGCGCGTCTGCAACTTCGCTCGCAGGCTCGCTCGTACAAGAACGCAAGCGTTCTTGCTTCACGACGGAGTCGCTCGTTCCGCCATACCCGCATATGAAGTAATAGGTAAGAGTGAATAGTGAACAGTGAAGAAGTTAATATTGACTGACTCTAAGATTTTATCACAAAAGGTGCGTTTTGTCAATAGAAAAGCCTTGCTTTTGCAAGGCTTTTTCTTAATTTTATTCAACTCCCGCGATTGCTCCGACGTCAGGGAGGATGTATTTAGGTCTATACGCGAATTTATCAAGGTCCTCCATAGAGGTAACTCCCGAAAGAACGAGTACGGTATCAATATCGGTTTCAATACCGGCGATGATATCGGTGTCCATTCTGTCACCTATGAGCACCGCATCGGCTCTGTGACATCCAAGCACCTTAAGCGCATGACGCATCATCAAGGGGTTAGGCTTTCCAACGTAGTAGGGCTTTTTACCTGTAGTAAGCTCGATGGGAGCAATAAGAGCTCGGCAAGCGGGAATTATTCCGTCCTCAGATGGGTCAACGAGGTCAGGGTTAGTTCCTATAAGCTTTGCGCCGTTCATTACAAGGCGGGAAGCCTTTTCGATCTGCTCATAGTTTATAGATTTTGGCCCGCCGAATACAACGTAGTCGGGATTTACGTCATTCATGCTAAAGCCTGCCTCATATAGCGCATAGGTAAGACCGGGGTCACCGAGCACGTAAGCAGATCCGCCCGGGCACTGGCTCTGCAAAAATGCGGCGGTAGCCTGAGCGCTGGTATAAAAATGCTCTTGGCCTACGTGAAGACCCATTCTCTCAAGCTTTTGCGCAAGCTCTCTGGGCGAGCGTCCCGATCCGTTGGTCAAAAAGAGAAAGTTTTTATTGTTATTCTCAAGCCATTCAATAAATTCCTTTACGTGGGGGATAAGGCGGTTACCGTGGTAGATAACTCCGTCCATAACGCATATAAAATTGTCCTTGTTGCGAATTGCAGAAAGATCCATTTTCAATTCCTCCTTAAGTCATTGTGACGGGCTGAAGCTTTCCGTCCTTTATATTAAGCTTATCAATACACAGCTTTCTATGGTTTGGATCAAGATCTCCTATAGTTCTTCTATGGTAGGCTACGTAATGCTCTCCATTGAAGAAAAACGCGCTGTTATGCCCGGGGCCGTCTGCTATTTTTGCTGCCTTTAGCACGTCACCGTAATATTCAAAATCGGAGCAGGGATCATCTGTAGCTCCCGCCTTTACACAGTAGGTGCCGTTTGTCCATCCGCCGCTGGAATACATCAGGTGATATTTTCCATCTATCTTCATAACATAGGGCGCTTCAACGTAATTTTTTGGGGTTATCTCACGCGCGATACCGTCATAGCAAGGCTCCTCCATAGGCAAAAAGCCGTTCATATCGGAGTTCATTTTGCATACCATAAGGTGACCCCAACCGCCGTAATACAAATATATCTGTCCGTCATCGTCCTTAAAAAGGTGCGCGTCTATCGGCTGAGCCCTGTTGTAAATTTTGTTAAGCAGAGGCCTTCCATCCTCAAACACGTTTTTAAAGGGGCCTATTGGACTGTCGCACACACCCAAATAAAGTCCGCCTATTTCTTCCTCGCTGTGGATATCATTTGCCGCGAAGACCAGATAGTACTTTCCGTTTGCTTCAATGACAGTGGGTGCCCATATTGCGAAATCTGCACCCCGGAAGGTCGTCATATCAAGAATATCGCGGTAGATCTTGAAGGTTTCAAGATCGTCTGTAGTTACGAGGTCAAGATTTTTCTGCTCCTCAAAGGGCAGAGAATTAGTTACGTACATATACACGGTATCACCGTAAACTCTCGATTCGGGATCGGCATACCAATTGTTTGATACAGGGTTTTTTATGCTCATGATCAACCCTCTCTTAGTTATCGTCATCAAGCTTAAGTACTGCCATGAAGGCTTCGGGAGATACCTGTACAGAGCCGAGCTGACGCATCTTCTTCTTACCCTCCTTCTGCTTTTCAAGCAGCTTCTTCTTTCTGGTGATATCACCGCCATAGCACTTTGCAAGCACGTCCTTACGCATAGCCTTGACCGTTTCGCGAGCGATTATCTTCGAGCCTATAGCGGCTTGTATCGGAACCTCAAAGAGCTGACGCGGTATATTGTCCTTAAGCTTTTCGGCAATTCTTCTTGCTCTGCCGTATGCCTTTTCCTCGTGCACTATAAAGGACAGCGCGTCGACCTGCTCGCCATTAAGAAGAAAATCAAGCTTTACGAGCTTACTGGGAACGTAGTCACCGAGCTCATAATCAAGGGACGCGTATCCACGAGAGCGGCTCTTAAGCGCATCGAAGAAATCGTATATTATCTCGTTGAGCGGAAGCTCATAGTGAAGCTCTACACGGGAAGTGTCGATATATTTCATATCTATGAAATTTCCTCGCCTGTCTTGACATAGGTCCATAAGTCCGCCAACGTACTCGGTGGGGGTGATTATATTAGCCTTTACAATAGGCTCGTAGGCTATCTCTATCTCATCGGCAGACGGAAAGTTTGAGGGGTTGTCTATGCGTACGATCTCTCCGCCCCTGCGCTTTACCTCGTAGATTACCGAGGGAGCTGTTGTTATAAGATCGAGATTGAACTCACGTTCAAGACGCTCCTCGATTATTTCCATGTGCAGAAGCCCGAGAAATCCGCAGCGGAAGCCAAATCCAAGAGCAATAGAGGTTTCGGGCTCGAATACTAATGCCGCATCGTTAAGCTGGAGCTTTTCAAGCGCATCGCGCAGATCTCCGTATTTTGCGCCGTCGGCAGGGTAAATACCCGCATAAACCATGGGCTGAACGGATTTAAATCCCGGTAAAGCCTCAGCTGTCGGTGCGTCGTTAAGTGTTACCGTATCACCTACCCGTGTTTCTCCCACGCTCTTTATAGAAGCGGTTATATATCCAACCTCGCCTGCCGAAAGTATATCGCATTTTTGCAGACCGAAGGCGGTCATATATCCCACGTCTACTACGTCAAAGGTTGCTCCCGTGCTCATAAGGCGAATTTTGTCACCGCTCTTTACCGAGCCGTCAAAAACTCGCACGTTTACTACAACACCGAGATAGCTGTCGTAATAGGAATCGAAAATAAGTGCCTTAAGAGGAGCGTTTTCATCTCCGCCGGGCGCGGGAATATTTGCTACCACCGCCTCAAGCACCTGATCTATGTTGAGTCCTGTTTTTGCCGATACGGCAGGGCAGTCCTCAGCGGGAATTCCTATGATATCCTCTATCTCTCCTCTTACACGCTCAATGTCGGCGGAGGGAAGATCTATTTTATTTATTACAGGGACTATTTCAAGATTAGCGTCAACCGCGAGATATGCGTTAGCAAGTGTCTGTGCCTCGATTCCCTGAGTGGAGTCGACTACGAGAAGCGCTCCGTCGCAGGCGTTAAGTGAGCGGGATACCTCGTAGTTAAAGTCGACGTGACCGGGGGTATCTATAAGATTGAATTGATATTCCTCACCGTCGGGGGCGGAATATTTCATTCTTACGGCTCTTGCCTTGATGGTTATGCCTCTCTCTCGCTCCAGATCCATATTGTCCAGAAGCTGCTCCTCCATCTCACGCTTGGATACCGCTTCGGTAGCCTCAAGTATCCTATCGGCGAGTGTAGACTTTCCGTGGTCAATATGCGCCACGATAGAAAAGTTTCTTATATGACTCTGTCTGTAGTTTTCTGACATCTTTTTCTCCGTTTGTGGAAATTTTTTCTCACCTTATATTATATAATAAATTTTGGATTTTCACAAGGGCTTTTTGAAATTTTTTATTAACGCGGTAAAAAAATGGAAGAGTATTGACAATGGAATATGGGTGTGATATATTAAAGCTATGGATATTGATTATACAAAGGAGAGGCTATATATGAAAAAATATGAGCTTTGGTATGTAAACGAGGTGCCGTTTGGATGGGAGAACAGGGCGCTTTTTCGCCACGGTCAGGATATTCCCGACGACGGATGGGAAAAGTGGTCGCTGCCTATAGGTAACGGGTATATGGGAGTGAACGTATTTGGAAGAACCTTTACCGAGCGCTTGCAGATAACCGAAAATAGCCTTTCAAATCCTGCTATATGGAATGCGGGTCCCGGATGTAACGGAGGAATCAGCAATTTTTGCGAGCTTTATATTGACGTAGGACACGAATTCTCATGTGTGAATGATTACAGAAGAAGTCTTTCGATAAATGACGCGATAGCACGGACCGAATACAGTCTTAATGGCGTAAGGTACGAGCGAGAATATTTTACCTCTTATCCCGATAAGGTTTTTGTTACAAAATTTTCTGCCGACACAAAGGGTGCTGTGAGCCTTAAGGTGCGTCCTGAGATACCCTTTGTCGGAGATTTTCTCATCAGAGAAGGGGATGGCATGGGTAAAAGCGGAAGTGTGTCCGCGTGTGATGGCAGAATAACGCTTTCGGGAGAGATGCACTACTATGCCATAAAGTTCGAATGTCAGATATCCGTATCAGCAGAGGGTGGCGAGATATTTACGTGTGAGGATTTTGTGGAGGTCAGGGGAGCTGACAGCGTTGTGATAAGGGTAGCGGTAGGTACGAATTATAAGCTTGAGAGCAGAGTTTTTCTTGAGGATGATCCAAAGAAAAAGCTTGCGCCTTATGAGCATCCTCACAAAAGAGTAACTGCGATTTTGGACAATGCCTTAAAATGCGGCTATGAGGAGCTTAGAGCGCGTCATATTGCCGATTATAAAGCGCTTTTTGAGCGCGCCTTTATTGATCTCGGTGCGGATATACCCGATGCTCCTACCGATATACTGTTGGAGAATTATAAAAGCGGCAAGCGTGATGCATATCTTGAGGAGATGTATTTTGCGTATGGAAGATATCTCTTGATATCGTCATCCCGCCCTAATACGTATCCTGCCAATTTGCAGGGCACGTGGTCACAGTATGCGAGCTCACCGTGGTCGGCAGGATATTGGCATAACATCAATATTCAGATGAACTATTGGCCGTCCTTTAATACCAATCTTCACGAGTTGTTTATTCCCTATATCGAGTATTATAAGGCATATAGACCGTTTACCGAGAGAATAGCCGACGAGTACGTAAAGGAATATTTCCCCGAGCGATATTCGTCCGAGCACGGTGAGAACGGCTTTGCCATAGGCACGGCGGCATGGCTGTATACGCTTGAGGGACCGTTTGCACCCTTTAAGGGGCATTCGGGACCGGGTACGGGCGCGTTTACTACTAAGCTGTTTACCGATTATCTTCAGTTCACCATGAATAAAAAGGAGCTTTTGGAGTTTACGTACGATGCCAATCTCAAAATGTCGAAGTTCCTTTCAAAAATGCTTGAGGAGCAGGATGACGGAAAGCTGCTGGTAAAGTATTCGGCATCACCCGAGCAGATAGTGATGAAGAACCCAAAGACAATGGAGGAGAGTCACGGATCGGCGCACTATTATACCAAGGGATGCGCCTTTGATCAGCAGATGGTACACGAGAGCTACAAGGACACTATAGCGCTGGCTGACGAGATGGGTATCAAAGATGAATTTGTTGAAAAAATAAGAGAAGATATTTTACACCTTGATCCCGTGCAGATAGGCGCGTCGGGACAAATAAAGGAATTTCGCGAGGAGGAGTACTACGGAGATATAGGGGAGAGGCACCACCGTCATATCTCGCATCTTGTGGGGGTATATCCGGGTACCTTGATAACACAAGATACAAATGAGTGGAAAAAGGGGGCTGAGGTGGCATTGGATAACCGCGGAGATGACTCCTCGGGATGGTCTACAGCACACAAGATGAACGTATGGGCAAGACTTAAGAACGGGGAGCGGGCTTATGCGCTTCTTGGGTCTATACTTACCCGTTGCACGCTCCCAAATCTTTGGGATACTCATCCGCCATTCCAGATAGACGGAAATTTGGGAACTACCGCAGGCATTGCCGAAATGCTGTTGCAGAGCCACGAGGGATATATACATATTCTCCCCGCGCTGCCCGACGCATGGTCTGACGGTAAATTCAGCGGTCTCTGCGCAAGAGGTGGCTTTAGTATAAGCGCTGAATGGAAAAATAAGAGACTCACTTATATTAAAGTGCTGTCGGGAGCGGGAGAGGATCTGAGGATATACGTTGGCGAGGGATATTCCTCAGGAGAGGTGAAAAATGGATTTATAGAGAGAAAGACCGTGCCCGCAGAGGAGATAGATATTAGCTTTTAATAGGTTTTTTTGAGGCATTTGGGCTTGCCTTGAAAAGCAAAAAAATAGGTATTTATTTTGCTTTTTTGCTTGACATAGCCCCCAAAAAGTGCTAATATATCCATAGTGAGAGAATTATCTCTGGCTAAAAGCATATCAGTACTAAGGATTTCAAAGGAGAGCTTGTAATGAAAAAGGGTGTTGCTATAGTAGGATATGGCGGAATGGGTCACTGGCACGGAAATTATATACGCAAGAGCGACGTTGTCGAGCTTAAGGGTATTTGGGATATAAAGGAAGAAAGACGCGAGCTTGCTCGCAGCGAGGGTATACACGTATATTCATCATTTGAGGACGTGCTTGCGGACGATAGCGTTGAAATAGTCACTATTGCCGTCCCCAACGAGCTTCACAAGCCTCTTGTGATAGCTGCGCTCGAGGCAGGGAAGAATGCTATAAGCGAAAAGCCTGTTTGTCTTGGCTCGGGTGAGCTTCAGGAAATGATAGATGCCTCTAAGAAGGCTGGTAAGATATTTACCACGCACCAGAACAGAAGATGGGATACCGACTTCCTTATGATGAAGCAGGTATATGAGTCGGGAGATCTGGGTGAGGTGTTCGGTATAGAGTCCAGAGTACAGGGCTCTCACGGAATACCCGGTGACTGGAGAGGTAAAAAGGAGCACGGCGGCGGAATGCTTCTTGACTGGGGTGTTCACCTTATTGACCAGACCCTCCAGATAACCAAGGAAAAGAAGATAGAACGCATCTATTGCAGCTTTGATCATATTACCAACTATGAGGTTGATGACGGCTTTAAGCTTGACATCTACTTTGAAGGTGGACTTACCGCAAGAATTGAGGTTGGTACATCTCATTTCCTTTCGCTTCCCAGGCACTATATGACGGGCAGTAACGGAAGCGCTATCATTCGCGGATGGGGAAAGGATTGTGAAGTTGTTTGCTGCAAGAACTGGGAGGACAAGGACGTTATTCCCGTAGTTACCGCGGCAGGACTTACAAAGACCATGGCACCGAGAAATAAGGATACTATAACCGAGTACGTAATAAAGAATCCCGAGGCAGACGTGCACGATTTCTACCGCAACGTATGCGCCGCGGTTGACGGTAAGGCTGAGCAGATAGTTACCCACAAGGAGCTTATGAGAGTTATGAAGGTAATGGAAGCGTGCTTTGAGTCGGATGCGAAGAAGGCACCTGTTGCATTTGTTGAATAAATTCGAATAAAAAGAATATCACACAAAAATAACCTCCGACATACTATGGTAGCAAAGGGAGATATCCCTTAAAAGTATTTCGGAGGTTCTTTTATGAATAACTGTCTTTGCAATCTTTTTGGCGGCGATAACATCTGGTGGATCATTATAGTTCTTGTAGTGTCTTTTGTTTGCTGCGGAGGATGCGGCTGCTAAGCTGAATAAAGCACCCCGATGGAAATTTCCGTCGGGGTGCTTTTGCTTATTTATCAAAGTAATTAATCATCTTTTTTCTTAAAGCCAATGCCGGCAGCAAGTACAGCTATTACGCTGATAGCGCAGGTTGCGGAGATAGATGAGAAGCAGGATCCGCCTTCATTCTCTGTGTTTTCTTCCGTATTTGTGTTTTCTGCCGTTCCGGTCGTTTGTCCTGGCTTCTGTTCAGGTGTCTGTCCGGGTGTCTGTCCGGGATCCTCGGGGTCGGTGTTTTCCGTTGTTGGGGCAGTTACCTTAATTGTAACGGGCTCGGAATATACGTATGCAGTCTGATTGTTGTTGAGCTTGAAGCTAAGTCTGAACAGTACGGTGTACTCCCCGGCAGATTTAGCGGTAAGTCTGGAGCCTGTATAGATAAGCATATCCTCTCCCTCGATCAGTAGCATCTCAGCACCGTTAGCGGTATAAGTGCTGTTTGAGAGATCGGTGCTGCTCACAGCGCCATAGGTCTGCGCGATAACATTCAGGTCGATAACCTCTCCTGCCTTAAGAGAGTACTCTTTGCTTTCCGTGTATATGCGCTTTACGTAATTCTTTGCGAGGTAGGAGTTGTCTGTTGTGATACCGCCTACTCCCATAAGGAAGAACTGATCAAATTTTGCGGAATCTCTTATTGTCCAGGGCCACGTAAAGATACCTCTTGCCGCCAGATCCTTTACCAGCGCGGGAGTTACCTTTGACTGATCAGGGTTATATGAGGACTCAAGTCTGGAGGTGTTTGCCGCGATAACCGACAGCGATGAGTCGGAGCAGAGGTAGCCTACAGAAATCTCGGGAATAGCCTTTCTTATTGCCGTTATGGCAGATTGATTGAAGGCTATAACACCGCACTGATCCGCAATTTCGTATTTGTCTACAAGTCTTTTAAGCGCGAATGCCAATTCCTCGTGCTTAGAGGACTTTATTTCTATAAACATGAACGTGTCAGTTCCCTTGAATTTCGCGAAATAATCTTCAAGAGTTGGAATGGGCTGGCTTTCGGTTATTTTTCCGTATTTGGATTCATTTGTGGTGGGGGCACAATCTACGTAGTATTTGCAGAGCTGCTCATAGGAAAAGCTTTCTACGTTGCCTGTGCCGTTTGTGGTTCGGTCGATGGTGCTGTCGTGCATTACCACGAGTACTCCGTCTGTGGTAAGATAAATGTCGTTTTCGATAATATTAGCGCCGTTTTCTGCAGCAAGAACAGATCCCGCAACTGTATTTTCAGGAGCAAGTGCGGGGGTTCCGCGGTGTCCGATAATGCCCACGGGACGAATGATCGAATTGTTTTTGAATATGGGCGATGCTATAACCTCCTCCAAGAGCTTTCGGTCGGAGCTGATTACACCGTTAGCACCTGCGGTGACAAGAGCGAACAGCTCTGTCTTATTGCTCTGTGCTGCCTTGTACCACACAGTTACGCCAAGTGTGTTGAGAAATTCGGTGTTTGCTTGTGATGCAAGCGTTGCGGGAAGGATACATATCTTTGCTCCCGCGCTAAGTGCGCCGGATCTTATGTCGATAAGCTTAGCTCCTGAGAGATCCTTATCAGAAAGATCGTATATGCCGAGAACGTTTTTGTGTTCAGCACGTACAGCCTTGATCTGTGCGGTGTCGGAGGAAACGATAAAGAGATCCTTGAGCAGCAGAGCCTTTATGATGCTATTTAAGCTATCGGTATCGCAGGATCTGTCGGGTTTGATCGCGGGAATAACCTTGCCGTCAAGCTTATCTACCGCGTCAGCGATGGAGCATATAGTGCTGCCGTCAGAAGCTACTACGCTTCCGCTCTTGTTAAGAGTCATTATAGCTACAGCGGGGCTGTTGGTAAGTATTCCATCAAGGTCTGCCTTGCTCTTTATCTCGTATATCATGGAGGGCGCGAGAGTCATACCGCTCTTTAGCTCGCGAATATCAACGTGATCGGCAGGCATGCCCTTTTGATCGAAGCGGGCTGTGATCTTCAGATCGTCGAAGTTTGCGATACAGCCGTTGCTTCTCAGACCCACAGTGCCGTTATCTATCTCTGTTAAAGCTTCCGAGGTGCCGCAGAGAGTGCCGTTTATAGATACGGTCGCCTTGTTATCGTAAACGTTAAGTCCAAGAGTGTAAAAGGACGAGGGGGAAAGAGCCTCCTTGTATGAGCCCTTGAAGTGATATCCCCAAGTGCTGCCGTCAAGGTTGTGCGCAAGCTCAACTCCGTTGGCAACAGTGGCATTCTGTCTTACAGCCATCTGGAAGAAGGGATATCCAACTCCGTTTATTCTGTACATCAGGGATACCCAACGGCTGTCATTATTTGCCTCTTGTATATTTACACTTGTGCTGATAGAATAATTTCCAAAGTCCTTGAGCCAACCGGGGATGGTTACGTAAGCATCTTTTCCCGATTTGGAGTTAAGTACAAGCTTTCCGTCCGCGATAGAGCAGGTGCCTGAGGTAGAGTAGTTGGAAAGAGTATTGGTATTAAAATCGTCTGCGTAAAGAACGTACTCTGTATCAGACGGAGCCTTTACTACAAGGTATACGTTTTTGGTAGAGGAGTCGCTTGTGGCGATGAGCTTATAAACACCCTTGCTTGTGGGCTTTACCTTGTTGTCGGTGATCGTGATATCCTCTGACGACCAGGTTATCTCATCGGCACTTACAAGGCTTGAGGCGTTGAATTCAACGTTGTATTTGGTAAGGTCGACGGTTTGGTTTGTGTCTGCGGGTATGGCAGGGGTTCTGAAAGCGACTGTAAGCTTTTCGTCAGCCGCGCTGACGCTTACCGCTGTTGCGGGATATGCCATAATTAAAAATACAAACACAAGGAGCAGGGAGCACAAGGAAACAAAAGTTTTCTTTTTCATAAATAACTGTCCTTTCTTGACTAAGATATTTTGCTAGAATATTTATAGATATATTATACACTTTTTTTGTTATCTTGTCTATACGAAAATAAAAAAATTCAAAATATGCAAAAATGATTGACGAAAAGTTAAAATTTTGCTATTATAATAAGGAGAAAATTTTTAGGAGGATTTATGAAGGGCTTTGTTAAGATATCTCCTACCGAGCTTGAAAATGCTATAGAATGCATAGGCTCGCAATGGATGCTGATAACGGTAGAGGACAAAGAACAGGGTAGAGCAAACGCAATGACTGCCAGCTGGGGCGCTATGGGTGTTCTGTGGAATAAGGACGTATGCGTTTGTTTTGTCAGACCGCAACGGCACACGTATAAGCTTTTGGAGGAGGAGAACGAGTTTTCGATATCCTTTATGGCGAATGAGTACAGAGATGCGCTCAGGCTTTGCGGAAGTAAAAGCGGCAGAGATACCGATAAGCTCGCTGCTTGCGGACTGAGTGTAAACAGTGATACGGGTGTGCCTGTAATCAACGAGGCAGAGGTCGCTCTTGTGTGCAGAAAGCTTTACGAGGATGATCTGAAGGAGGATCGCTTTCTTGATTCGTCCTTGCTTTCAAATTATGCCAAGGGTGATTATCACAGATTTTACGTATGTGAGATAAAAGAGGCTTACAGAAAGGAATAAGATAGCCGTGGAAATTTATAAGGAAGTTGAATTGCTTGCAAAAAACGCAAAGAGAGCGTCGCGTAGCTTGGCGCTTGCGTCTGAAAATGAAAAAAACAGACTGCTTGTTACATTGGCTGAGCTTTTGTGTAAGAGCAGTGACAAAATAATTGAAGCAAATAAAAAGGATCTTTCGTTAGCTCAGGAGAACGGTGTTCCCAAGGCAATGCTTGACAGGCTTATGCTTAATGAAAGCAGGATAGAGGGAATTGCAGACTCGCTTCATAGCGTAGCAGCTTTGGATGATCCTATAGGCAAGGGAGATGTCTGGTCGCGACCTTCGGGAATAACGCTTCGCCGTATCCGTGTGCCGCTCGGTGTGGTGGGTATAATATACGAGGCTCGTCCTAACGTTACGGTTGACTCTGCGGCGCTCTGCCTTAAGACGGGTAATGCCGTTGTGCTGCGTGGCGGCAAGGAAGCAATAAACACAAACAAGGCGCTTGTAAGCGTCATAAAGGATGCTCTTGCTGCCTGTAAAATGGACGAAAGCGCGGTTGAGCTTATTACCTCTACCTCGCGCGAGAGCGCAAATGCCCTTATGTCGATGCGCGGACTTGTTGACGTGCTTATCCCCAGAGGTGGAAAGGGGCTTATCAAGGCGTGTGTTGAAGGCTCTAAGGTCCCCGTTATTGAAACGGGCGCGGGAAATTGCCATCTTTACGTAGATGAATCGGCAGATCTTTCTAAGGCACTTAAGGTTGCCGTAAACGCAAAATGCTCACGTCCCTCGGTCTGCAACGCTATCGAAACTGTTTTGGTGCATTCCGCTTGCGCGGATGAATTTTTGCCTATGCTCAAGTCAGCATTTGACGAATACAAGGTCGAGATCAGAGGCTGCGAGCGCTCAGCGTCCATTCTTGAAGGTATAATCCCTGTGACAGAGGCGGATTTTGACACGGAATTTGACGACTATATAGTCGCTTTGGGTATAGTAGACAGTCTTGATGAGGCTATTGAGCATATCAATCGCTACAGTACGGGTCACAGCGAGGCTATTATCACAGAAAATATGACATCCGCAAAGAGATTTCAGGAGAGGATAGATTCGGTTGCCGTCTACGTCAACGCATCGACCCGCTTTACCGATGGCGGTGAGTTTGGCTTTGGCGCGGAGATAGGTATATCTACGCAGAAGCTTCACGTAAGAGGACCTATGGGGCTGTCTGCGCTTACTACCGAAAAGTATCTTATAGACGGTGACGGAAGTGTGAGGTGAGAAGATGGCAAAAATACTGATAGCGTCCGATATACACGGAGATGCCGAAACTATGGCAGAACTGCTCAAAAGATATAAGGAGAGCGGGGCACAGAGGTTAGTGCTTCTTGGTGACCTGCTTTATCACGGACCGAGAAACGATCTGCCCGGGGGTTACGCTCCCAAAAAGGTCATAGAGCTTTTGAATTCGGTGAGGGACGAGATCCTTGCCGTGCGCGGAAACTGCGATACCGAGGTGGATCAGATGGTACTCTCGTTCCCTGTGCTTGCCGATTACGCGTATCTCTCCTTTGACGGTCTGCGAATATTTGCAACACACGGACACAACTATAACACCGAGAAAAAGCCGCCTCTGACAAAGGGTGATATACTTCTCCATGGGCACACTCACGTTCCCGTGGCAGAGGGGTTCGGAGATGGATATTTTTATATAAATCCGGGTTCGGTTTCTATTCCCAAAGAAAATTCTCCCAAAAGCTATATTCTTTATGAAAACAGAAGTTTTTCATTCAGAGAGCTTTACACTGCCGAGGAATACAAAAAATTTGAGGTATAAAATAATAGAGCAGGACTAAAAGGAAATTTTCCTTTTAGTTCTGCTCGTTTTGTTTAAGCTGTATTTTACCTGATGCTCAAACGGAATGAGTACATATCATGTCCGATACCAATAGTATTCGTACTCATACATAGTCAGATAGCGCGCGTTCCATGCGTTATTGCCTATTCCAAGCGAGGTGCCGCCCGTTTTTTCATATGCTTCGTTCGGGTTTTCGGTTTTGTACCAATTGTAAACCGAAACAAAGACGACCGATTTGAGTGCCTCGCACTTACGGAAGGCATATATTCCGATAAAGGTTATATTTTCGGGTATGGTAAGCTCGGTCATCGTGCTGCATCCGTAGAAAGCATAGGAAGCAATTCCGGTTACGCCCGTGTCGGTTGGAATAACGCTGTTATAGCATCCTGCGATTACTTTTTTCGTGTTTATTTCAATCAGGCAGTTGCCCGAGGCGTAGTAGTTATCGCATGAGCTCTCTACCGTGATATCATTGAGGGCAGGGCAGGATGAGAATGGTCCTGTGCCTATGGAGAGTATTTGCTTTCCGATCCTTACCGATGTTAGCTGACTGCAATTTGAAAAGGCAAAGGACTCAATTATCTTCTGGTCATCCGTCAGCTTGAGGCTGGTGATGGCGCAGCCCGAGAATGCGTAAGAGTCGATGTCAGTAACATTATTGAAGGTTATATCCTTAAGATTGCTGCAATCCGCAAAGGCGCGGGTGCCTATGGATTGAGATGTTTCTCCCGGCATAAAGAGGACGGACACAATTTTTGTGTTACCTTCAAATGCGGAAGGAGCAATTTCGCGGACGGGAATGCCCTCGTGTACGTTGGGTATCATAAGTGCGGTATCCTCACAGTTGCCGATCCCGCTTACGATGTAATATGATTTGTCATCGCTCAGAGTATAGTAAAGTCCGATGCTGTATTCGTGCTTTCCACAGCCTGTGCATATGATGTTGACATAGTTGTGAGAAATTATATCGGTGTAGCTGTCGGTATAGGTGTCACCGCAGGCTGTACAGGTATGAGTAGTGTAGCCCCGTTTAGTACATGTTGGAGCTGTTATTACATCATTGTAAGTGTGCGGAGGCTTTGTTGCGCCAATGCTGGAGTAGGAATGACCGCAATCCACGCACGTGTATAGAAGTTTCGCGTATTCTGCGCAGGTCGCGGGGGTAATTGAAACGGTGTAATCGTGATCGGTCGGTTCGGTATAGTCGCCCTTGTAGCTTTCCTTGCATGAGGAGCATGTATAGGTCGTGTAGCCTTTTGTGGTGCAGGTTGGTGTGGTTACGACGGACTTATATGAGTGGGGAAGCTTGGCGGTGTAATTGTCTTTGTAATAGTCGTCGCACATAGTGCAACCGTGAAATGTGTAGCCGCCTGACTGACAGGTAGGCTTATAAACGTACGAGCTGTACGAATGGTCAATGATTTCTTTATACGTATCCTTGTAATATTTGCCGCACATTGAGCACGTATGGGTGGTATAGCCCTTAGCCTGACAGGTGGGAGCTGTGACAGTATCCTCATAGGAATGATCTACTGTATTGGTATAGTCATCCTTGAGTGTAGCGCTACAAAGTGTGCAGGAGTAGGTGGTGTAGCCTCTTTTAGTACAGGTCGGTTCGGTAAGAATGCCGCTTTTATTCCAATCGTGATTATCTGTTTTAGACACAGTTTCGGTCTTGGTTGCCGAGCAGACTGTGCAGGTGCGCGTTCGAATACCTGTTTGGGCGCAGGTTGCGGGAGTGGTTATCTGACCTTCATCCCAATCGTGCAATTCGTAATCTGATTTTTCATTGATGCAGCCACAGGTGGCGGCGTGATAATGCCAGGAGCCGTCGATCGTCCATTCGTCCGAGTAGGTGTGATCAAGTATGGTTCCGTAATCGCTCGTGACGTATGAGCAAACAGTACATGTATAAGAAATAACACTGTAATTTGCGCAGGTTGGCGGAGTGGTTTCTATGCCTTCACTCCAAATATGCTCTGCCTTGTCGGTAGTTTCAAAGGCGCATCCGCAGGTCGCCCGTCTGAAATGATACTTGCCGTCGCTTTCCCATTCTTCTGAAAAGGTGTGATCGGTCTTTGGAGTATATTCATGCTTTTTTTCAGAGCAAACTGTGCAGGTATAGATCAATTCGCCCTTCGAAGTACAGGTTGCGGGAATTTCCGTGTATTTTTCACTCCAGATATGCTCCACGCATAAAGGCTTATAGGTAGGTTGCTTGGGGGTATCTGTTGTGCCGTCGGTGTCAGAGGAGCTGTTACAGCCTGCGATCGCGAGTACTGCTAAAATAAAAAGAAGAAAAATCAAGCATTTATTTTTCATAAAAACCTCCTTTCCATAAAAGAGTATTGTTATGCTTCTCTTTATAGTATAGCACCTCCGAGAGAGAAAAGTCAAGTGTTTTGGAATAACAAGACGTTCAAAATAGTGCCGATATGTATTAAAAAGAAGAAAAACAGTAGCAAAAAGGCTTTTGACCTTATGCTACTGTTTTTTATTTGTCTATATTACTTTTTCTTAAGAACTATGGTCATGGAGACAGTCATTCCGCTTGCGCTCTGATTAGCATTATATGTAATAGTGCCGTTATCCCATTCCATTTCCTCTACCACGGTAATGCCCTGAGGCTTGCTCTTAAGCTTTATTGTATTGCCGTCAAGCTCCCATTCCGCTACTTCTTCGATCTTAGCAGTAGTGCCGGCACCCTTGCTTTCTACCTTTGCGCTACCGTCAGTGTTAAGAGTTATGCGATAGTAGTCGTAAAGTTCCTCCTTGAGCTGAGTAGTCTGTCCGTTGACCTTGATCGTTCCCGAAATGTCTACCATTTCATAAACACCTGCTACCTTGCTGTTATCTGCGCTTTTGTTGCAAGAGCAGATCATAAGCAATGTTCCAAGGGTCAAGAGTACGACGAGAGTGAGAGATAAAATTTTTTTCATAGTTACTCCTTTACAGTCTTACTGTTATAGTTATTTGCGGGCATTTATTTACCCGTATGTTCATTGTAGCACACAGCCGCTGTAAAGTCAATACAAAAGGCTGATTTTATTGTATAAGAGATACTCATTAAACTCTCTTTATATCCGCGCCCAGGCGCTTGAGCTTCTCTATAAGATTTTCATATCCTCTGTCTATGTATTCCACGTTTGATACGGTTGTCACTCCTGTTGCGGCAAGTCCCGCGATTACAAGACACGCGCCCGCACGAAGGTCTGTTGCCTTAACGTCGGCACCGTGTAGAGAATCGACACCGTTTATGATCGCCGTGCTGTCGATTATCTCTATATTAGCTCCCATTTTATTCAGCTCCGCGGCATATTTGAAGCGTGTGCTGAATATGCCCTCGGATACCTTGCTGACACCCTTTGCCAGGGCAAGAAGGGCGCTGAATTGAGGGTGCATATCTGTGGGGAATCCCGGGTAGGGGTTGGTCTTTATTTCGGTCGCTCTGAAGCTGTCGGCACCGTTGACCGTTATATAATCGTCGCCGACCTCGAGCGGAATACCGATATCGTAAAGCTTTGCTATCACGGCATCCATATGCTTTGGAACTATATTTCTGACACACACACGTCCGCCTGTTGCCGCCGCGGCTACCATATAGGTTCCCGCCTCGATCATATCGGGCGCGAGCTCGTAGGTGCATCCATGTAGCTTTTTGACACCCTTTATTCTTATCATGCTCGTGCCCGCCCCCGAAATGTTGGCGCCACATGCGTTAAGGAAGCATGCGGTATCCACGATATGCGGTTCACGTGCTGCGTTTTCGATGGTGGTCGTGCCCTCGGCGAAAACGGCAGCCAGCATCACGTTTATGGTTGCTCCTACCGAAGCGATATCAAAGTAAACAAAGTTACCCTTAAGCCCGTCAGGCGCATCTGCATTGATCATTGCGTTGCTGGTGTAAGTGACCTTGGCACCCAGAAGCTCAAAGCCCTTGATATGTTGGTTTATCGGGCGCAGGCCAAAATCACATCCACCCGGATATCCGACCTGAGCCTTACCGAATCGAGATAGCATAGCGCCTATGAGATAAGTAGACCCTCTCATTTTGCTGACATATTCAAGAGGCGGGCTTTGCATTCTTACGTTTCTTGTGTCGATAATTGCGGTCGAGGTGTTTATAAAGCGGACCTCAGCTCCGATAGTTTGGAGGGTCTCGAGAGCTAAGGCTATATCACTTACGTCGGGCAGGTTCTTTATGGTACATACGTCACGCGCAACTATAGTTCCGAATATAACGGGAAGGGCAGAATTTTTCATGCCGCTGATATTAACGTCGCCACGCAGCCTTTTGCCGCCTCGGATTGTTATCTTCTCCATAATTACCTCCCGTCAGAAATTTCAAGCGCTTTATTATTTACTGTACATTATACGCGCGTTTTTTTAAAAAATGAATTTATTTTGCTTTTTTGTAGTAGGCGACCGCAAGGTCTACTACCATGCCATAGCTTTTAGTTCCTTCCTCGGCACCGTTTATATTGAGATACGCGTCATTGACGGCTCCCGAAATATCACTCGCTACCGAGTCACGGTACTTGTCAAAGAATTTTGAATACGCCCACATCTCGCGCTTGGCGTTTATGGGCAGAGTGGCGTCAACTGCGGAATAGTAATCGTTGTTTGCCGACCAGAGCGCGTTGGTTACGTATTCGTAAAGATTAAGATAGGCGGAGTAGCGTATATAGGCATCATCGGATTCGATGCAGACAAGGAAAGCGACGAAATTAGCCTCGTCCTCACGCGCGATACCGCGCTGATGTGCAAATTCGTGTGCCGCTGTGTAGGGATGAGTGTATTCGGGGTAGTTGACGTTAAGATTTGCCTCACCTGTAAAGAAGGTATATACTCCGCTGATGTGGGTATACGTCATAGGCTCGCTGAGGACTACCTTTTTTATATTACTGTCAAGTCTTTGTATAAAATCATATTTTTCACAAGCCTTGCCGTAGGCATCCATGAGCTTGTCGTTAAGCTCATCATATCCGTAGGGCATGACCGAGGCGCCTTCCTTTGTGAAAATTATTTCATCTATTTCTCCCTTTATTTTCCCGGAGAGGATCAGGGCAGTGTCGCGAAGCTCCTCAGCGCTGATCTCATTTTTTTCAAGCCCCATTTTTTTATCAAGCGTTGAGCCTCTGTATGCCGGGACAAAGCCAAGTGTAAAGGTGGAGAATATATATGCTCCTATGGAGAGTATTATCAGACAAAAAATTCCTACGTTTCTCCACGAGCCCACGTAGTGTCTGGCACCAACGGTAACTATTGCTGCGATTATCAGCGGGATGCAGATTATTGCAAGCTCGGCAAGTGAGAATGGGAGCCAGTCTGTAAGCTCTGCGAGGATCGCTCGGATAAAAGGAGAAATATATTTGTTAAAAAAGTCGGAAAAGGTGGGTATATTTACAAAGAGAAAGTAAAGCGGTATGCAAAAGAGAGTTATAGCGTAAATGATCTTACACCAAAGAGGAAGCTTTTTTCTGTCAGGAGCTGCCTTTTTATTCCTTTTTGAAGCTTTTTTGCTCTTTTTGATCTGAGCGTCTACGGGCTCAAAGCTTATTTCGTTAATACCATTGTTTCCCGAATTCATTCCTAAATCCTTTTTATAATTTTTAATTCTGATCATAACCGAAGATCGATAGGCATAGAGTCTTCATATCCTCGGGCAGGGGAGCGCAAAAGGTCATTATCTTATCGGTCACGGGGTGTCTGAGTGTCAGTGAGCTTGCGTGCAGGGCATGGCGCAAGATTCGGCTATCCTCGTTCCCGTAAAGCTCATCCGAGAGTATAGGGCAGCCAAGTGAGGCAAAATGAACTCTGAGCTGATGAGTACGTCCTGTTTTTGGCGATGCCAGAACAAGTGACATTCCGTTTGCTCTGCAAAGGCATGTATAATGTGTAAGAGAATAATCTCCGCCCTCGTCGTCAGAACAAATCCGTCTTACTATGATGCTCTCGTCGGTACGCTTCATATAGGCTTCTATTATCCCCTCATCCTTTGGGAGCTCACCGTCGAGTATAGCGAGATATTGCTTTTGTATCTCTCCGTTTTTCATGGAAAGCGCAAGTCTTGACGCGCTTACTCTATCCTTGGCGATAAGCGTTATTCCGCTCGTGTTTTTATCCAGACGGTTAACAGGGCGAAATACGAAGGGCTTTCCCGCGCATGCGTATCTGTATGCCAGAGCATCGGCAAGAGTATCACCGTGATGGAGATGAGATGGATGCGTCGGCATAAAAGGGGGCTTGTTGGGGATAACGATATATTCGTCCTCGTAGATTATATCGAGAGGAATGTCGGTAGGAGTCAGGTGAGATGGCATCTCGGTGTCCTCCATAGCAAGACAAAGCACGTCACCCTCGTGTACAAGAGCACGTACGGTCACCCTGCCACCGTTTATTTCTATTCCGTTGTCAAGAAATTTCAAGTGCTTTATAAACGCCCTTGAAAGCCCTAACTTTTTTGAAAGAAGCTCCTTTATGCTAAGCCCGTCATCCTCTTTTTCTACGATATACTTCACGCGTGTCATCTCCTTGTCCGCGACAAGAGTTTTTACTTATATAATTATACCACGACATAAGATATATTACAAGAATTTTTCATAAATTGATTGCTCGTTCAAAGAGAAAAAAAGAGTAGAAAAAAGCGTTTATTTGTAAAATAAAAGCGGAATTTGGGGTGCTTATGGCTGGTATTTAATGTAAAATTCGTCATTTTTACTAAAGCTGTTTTTTTATATTTTTGCCTGTGGAAAAGTGGCAAAAAATGGGGCGGCTGTGGAAAACTCTGTGGAAAGTGTGGAAAACTCCACAAATCAAGCACTTTCGAGCACGCTCAAAAGGGGATAGCCTGTGGAAAACTTTTTAATTTTCTGTCAAGTCCAATTTTGGAAAAAAGTTAAATTTTCTGTTTTGCACAAAAAATTATCGTTTTTTGGGCCCTTTTGTCTTTTGCGGCTTATGTTTTTTCTTTTTCACCGAAAAACCGAATGTGCCTATTTTATCTCCGAGGGCAAAGTATTCGCCGTGGGCAAAAGCGGCAAGTCCCGCCTTGTCCAGGCGCAGCTTTCCGTCCTTGTCGATAAGGCGCTCGTCGACGTCGACAGCTACGATATCGGCTAAAAACATGTCGTGTGATCCCAGAGGAATGATATCTGTTACCCTGCACTCAAGAGAGAGAGGGCTTTCAGCGATAAGAGGGCAGGAAATATCGTTTGCCGCTTCCTTTGTCAGGGCGCAGAGCTCAAATTTATTTACCTTGGCGCCGGTATACACTCCGCACCAATCGGCATGCTTTACCAGCTCTCGTGTGGTGAGGTTTATCGCAAATTCTCCGCTTTCCTTAATGATCTTATAGGAATGTCTTGAGGGTCGAACAGAAATATAAGTTTTTGGCGGTTGAGTGTTTGTAATGCCCGTCCATGCGACGGTTATTATGTTGGCATTCCCTTTCTCATCGCTGCCGCAGGTGATCATAGCAGGTGGCACGGGAGCAACAAGGGCACCGCCCTTCCATTTAAGCTTTGCCATTTTTGCCCTCCTTGCCTAAGATTGATTTTACAGCCTCGCTTGCCGCCATGAGCCCCGCGACAGAGGGTACGAAGGCGATGCTTGATGGGATGGCTTTTTTGCCATCGGTCATTGGTATGCGAGGAGCCTGTGCCTCCTCTACGGAGTAGATCACGGGAAGATGGTTTATACCTCTTTGTCTAAGCTCGCGGCGCATAACTCTTGCGAGCGGGCAGGTGTTTGTTTTTGATATATCGGTTATGCGGAATGCGGATGGATCAAGCTTGTTTCCGGTTCCCATACAGCTTATCATAGGAGTTCCCACATTTACACAGCCCTCGGCTATCGCCAGCTTACCTGATACTGTATCTATTGCGTCGATAACGTAGTCGAATGAAGAAAAATCGAAGGTGTTCGCGTTTTCGGGAAGGATAAAATCCTTTCTTACGCTGATCTTCAATTCAGGGTTTATATCAAGCAGACGCTCTGCAACTACGTCGACCTTGAATTTTCCGACTGTGCTGTGCAGAGCGCAGAGCTGTCTGTTTATGTTGCTTTGAGAAACAGTATCGTTGTCTACGAGAAGTATGCTTCCGATTCCCGAGCGCGCAAGCGCCTCCGCGGCATAGCTTCCTACACCGCCCACACCAAACAGGGCAACCGACGCACTCGAAAGCTTTTCGAAGGCTTCCTTGCCGATAAGCATTATCTCTCTTTCAAATTCCTTACACATAAATGATCCTCAGTTATTTTCTCTGCCAACAAGGGCAAGGTATTCGTCATAGGTTATAAGTATTTTCAATGCCGCAAGAAGTGCGTTCGCGGTCATTCCCGAGGGCAGTGAAAGCTTTTTTGCAAGCGCATCGCGCGCATCGGCGCTGTTTGCTGCTCCCGAAAGTCCGTCTATATAAAGATCTGTCTTAGATAACGGATTTTCCGATCTTTGAGAAAACTTTCCGCTGACAACAAATGGGGAGAGCATGTTATATAAAAGCTCTCTCTCCATTCCCTCAACACCGAGCGTGCCTTCTGCCGAGGGCTCTGCCTTGCGTTTTTCCTTGCCCTTGATCCTTGGAATATAAAGCTGTATAAGCCTATCCTGAGGTATTGCCGAGGTCAGATGAGAGCGTATAAGCTTTCCGGCTCCGTCGCTGTCGGTCAGAAGTATGATAGGTGTTTTCTCGGAGAGCTTTCTTATCAACGCGAGTCTTTCATTTTTTTTGAAGATTCCAAAGCCGTCGGTGGTGATTATCTGCGCGTTGCATACCGACAAAAGCCGCAAACGGTCATATTTTCCCTCTACTATGATGGGGTAAGGGATATTCAGCGTTTCATCAATAGCCACGGCAAGCTCCTTTCAAGAATCTATTTTATGAAGATAAATACTGCAATTCCAAGCAGTATTCGGTAAATACCAAAGGGGATAAAGGTATGCTTTTTGAGAAAATCAGTAAGAAATTTTATAACGCTCAGTGATACGAAAAAGGCTACCGCTCCGGCGACTAACAAAAGAAGTAGGGCAGAAAGAGGGATGGTATTACCGCTTTCTAAGGTATATTTGCCAAAATCTAAGATCTTTAAAGTGCTTGCCGAAAAAATTATCGGAATTGCCGCAAAGAAGGAAAATCTTGCGGCGGTATTTCTCTCGAGTCCCAATATTCTCGCGCCGAGTATGGTCGCACCTGAGCGCGACGTCCCGGGAATAATAGCAAGTGCCTGAAAGAAGCCTATAGCAAGAGCTGAGCGATAGGTCAGCTCTGTTGTGGCGGGAGATCTTTTCGTAAGTATCTCGACAACGATAAATAAAATGCCGTATAAGATCAGCGCGCAGGCTACGGTTTGTGGAGTAAAGAGAAGCGTATCAAGATCGACACCGATAAAGCGCGAGCAAAGATAGTCGCAGATAAGACCTATGAGCGCGGCAGGAAGCGTTGCCAAAATCAATTTTTTCCAAAGAGAAAATGCCTCGGACTTGTTTTTCTTACGTGGAAAAAGGCTATCTCTGTAGGTAACCAACACTGCAAGCACCGCGGCAAGCTGTATGACTACGTCAAACATAGTGCGGTACTGATCGCCAAGCTGAGTCGCGCAGTCGAGTGAAATAAGTCCGTCAAGGATTATGAGATGTCCCGTAGAGCTTACGGGAAGCCACTCTGTAATGCCCTCAACGATGCCGTAGACAGCCGCCTTTATATATTCCCAAAGCATATTCTCACCTCAATAAATTTATAGTAAAATTTATGAGATGCAATCGTTTTTTATGATTATTCTCCCGAGCGCACTATATCGCGCTCAAGCACCTCAAAGGGCACTCTGAGGAAGAATTTTTGAGAAGGGTGGGGAGCT
>JAZSJE010000153.1:0-12182 GCA_045534135.1 Eubacteriales bacterium | reverse complement strand
GCGGGAATTCTGGTAGAACCGCCTACGAGAAGGACCTTATCTATCTGTGAGGACGAAAGTCCTGCGTCGGAAAGAACCTGTCTTGTAGGAACCATGGTAGCCTCAACGAGGTCCGCGGTTATTCTGTCGAATTCAGCTCTGGTAAGAGTTGCGTCAAAATGGAGAGGACCTGCCGCTGTAGCGGTAATAAAGGGCAGATTGATATTGGTGCTGGTCATACCCGAAAGCTCTATCTTTGCCTTCTCTGCAGCTTCCTTAAGTCTTTGCATTACCATCTTATCGTTGCGAAGATCCACACCGTTTTCAGACTTAAATCTGTCAGCCATCCAATTGATGATTCTCTCGTCAAAGTCATCTCCGCCAAGGCGGTTGTTACCTGCGGTCGCGAGAACCTCAAATACTCCGTCAGAGATCTCAAGCAACGACACGTCGAAGGTTCCTCCACCGAGGTCGAATACCATTATCTTCTGATCGTTTTCTTTGTCGGTACCATAAACAAGATCATCAGCGGTAGGCTCGTTGATAATACGGAGAACTTCAAGTCCCGCGATCTTACCTGCGTCCTTGGTTGCCTGTCTTTGCGCGTCGGAGAAGTATGCGGGAACGGTAATTACTGCCTGTGTTACAGATGTTCCAAGATATGCCTCAGCATCAGCCTTGAGCTTCTGAAGGATCATTGCAGATATCTCCTGAGGTGTGTAGGACTTGCCGTCGATATTAGCCTTAAAGCCCGTACCCATCTCTCTCTTAATACTGATAACCGTTCTATCGGGGTTAGTAATTGCCTGGCGCTTTGCTACCTGACCTACCATTCTCTCGCCTGTCTTAGAAAAAGCGAGAACAGAAGGGGTCGTTCTTGATCCTTCGGGATTGGGGATAACTACTGCTTCTCCACCCTCAAATACTGCTACACAAGAGTTTGTTGTTCCCAAATCTATTCCTATAATCTTTCCCATTTTAATTTTCCTCCTTGGGTTTATATTTTTATTAGTTTGCTACCTTTACCATGGAATAACGAAGCACTCTGTCGCCCTTCGCATATCCCTTCATAAATACCTCAACCACGGTGTTTTCACCTGCGGTATCGTCATCAACATGCATTACTGCATTATGGAAATTGGGATCAAATTCTTTTCCAAGAGCCTCGATCTCATAAACTCCCATCTTGTTCATTGTTTCTATAAAGCTCTTAAGTGTAAGCTCAAGCCCCTTTGCCATAGGTGAATCGGCATCCTCAGGACTGAACTGCGCTGCTCTCTCGAGATTATCAAGCACCGGCAATATCTGCAAAAGCGCGTCGAAATAAGCATCTGTGTATATTTTATCGCTATCCTTTGCGCTACGTTTACGGAAATTATCAAACTCCGCAAAAAGACGCATGTACTTATCCTTTTCCTCGGCAAGCTCGGCATTAAGCTTTTCTATTTCAGCCTCTGCCTTTTTTAATTTTTTCTTCTCCTTAAAGGAGCATTTTTCCTCTGTAGCTTTTTCGCTTTCCTCTGTGCTATTGTCGCACTCCACTTCGGGTTCCTTTACGGTATCCTCAGCGTTGCACTCCTCCGCACAATTATTTTTGGTTTCCTCCATAATTACAGGTCTTCCTCCTTTTTATTTCCGTCGGTCAATCGGCGATCGTCATTCATCATAGAAGCAAGGTTTCCGCCAATATCTCCAAGTGCCTCAAGCACCTGCTTGTAATTCATTCTTCTGGGTCCGAGAACTCCTACGTAACCTACCGTCCTACCATTCTTCTTTATGGGTTTAAAAACAAGTGATGAGTTGCTCATAACCTTTACCGAGCTTTCCGAGCCTATAAGAACGTTAATGTCATCATTCGACACGGTAGACACAAGGTCTAGTATTTTTTCCTGACTTTCAAGAGTTCCAAGTAGCTCACCGAGTTGGTCGGCATCTGAATATTCGGGATACTTTAACAGGTGATTAAGACCCGAAAGCTTCATTCCGCCTCCGTCTATCTCGTTCATTACCTCATATACACATTTAACCGCAGGATTTACAAGGAATGCGCCATCTCTCATCTCACTTTCCATCCTCATTATTATGGGAAGTGTTATCATGTCCGCGCCAAGCCCGCAAAGCTGTGAGTTAAACAGATCGGCAAGATTTTTCAGTGCGTCCTCAGGTATTGCTTGCAGTGTTTTTACCTTTTTAGTTTTAACAGCTCCACCCGAGGTTATCATTACCATCGCAAAATTATTTTCATCCATTGGGATTATTTCAAATCTTGCCATCGTAACCGTATTTGATCTGGGCTTTATCGCAATTCCCGTATAGTTGGTCATGCTTGAAGCAAGTTTTGATGCGGTATCAAGGATCTGGTCAAGCTCATCCATTTTTGCTCTCAAAAGCTGATTTATCTGAACTACCTCGCGGGTAGTCTTTGCGTAGTGCTCAACAAGAGCGTCTACGTAAAATCGATATCCCGCTTCGCTTGGCACTCTGCCAGCTGAGGTGTGAGGCTGCACCAGATATCCCATCTGCTCAAGCTCTGCCATTTCATTTCTGATGGTTGCGGAGGAACAAGTGAGCAGATTATTCTGCATGAGATATTTTGAGCCGACAGGCTCTCCGCCATCTATATGCGCTTCCACTATGGATTTAAGTATAAGCTTTTTTCTTTCACTTAATTCGTGACTACTCACATTATCCTCCTTAGCTTAATTTTTAGCACTCTTTTCGGATAAGTGCTAATTACATTATAAAATTTACCACACTCGCGCCATTTTGTCAATAGTTTTTATAAATATTTTTATTAATTATTTGTAAACAGTGCTAATTTTTTGTCGTTTATAGCAAATTTTACTTCTTTTATATAAAAATAATGCCGAAATCGGTCATTTACCCGATCTCGGCATCTTTTTTGTTCTGTTATCTTACTCTAACGTAATCTATTGCAGCGACCTTGTCACCGTTTATCTTAAATTCAAGCTTAAGATCTGCGCTCTTATATACCAACTTTTCGCTATCATCAGAAGTAGGTGTTCCGTAAGCGTCGAGCACTGCCTGACGTGCGCAACCTATATAAATCCCCTTTGGAGTCTGAACAAGATCACTAATGAAGGATATCTTGTGTATCTTTTCACCATCCTTCTCTTTGAGAGTGTTCACCGATATATCGGAGAAGGTGTATTTCATCTGCACGCCTATTCCACCGCAATCACCGAGATTATCGGTATATTTTGCAGTACCGAGGCTTGTAAGCACATTATCGGCACTCTGATCAAGCTCTATTCTTATATTCCTATAGTTAACGTAAAACAAATTTTCGTTGCCATTATCCTCTCCTCCACAAGATGTCATGCATACAACCGCTCCAAAGCAACAGATCAGCGCCAAAAGCGCACAGATAATTCTTTTAGTTCTTTTCATTTACCCTTTTCTCCATTTTAACTTTTTTATTCTGATATTCAGAGAAATACGCATTCCAACGTGCGACCGTATCTTTTTCATTCCTTCTAGATGTCAAGTCGTGTTCATCCCGCAGTATTTTTCCAAAATATTTCGTAAGCTTTTCCGCACCGTAAACGTTCAGATGAAGTCCCTCGTCGTGTGTATCGGTCTGCCAATCTATACCGATCTCATCGCAGTGCGGAATGAAATTATAATAAGCGAGCTTATTTTTCTTTGAATAATCTACTATCTGCTTTTCCCATTCGTCATACCAATGAAATCCGCTGGGATTAGTCGGTGCCTTTACAAGTATCAGCTCGCTTCCGTTTTCCTCGCAAAGAACTCTTATTTTTTCAAGATATTCCATTGCACGCTCGGGAAGCAGCTCATCGGGTGCCTCGGTCACGGGGCGCTGAGGAGGCATCGGTCTTACTCCCGCATTTATAAGATATCCGTTGTCTGTCATGAGCTCGGGGGAGCTAAACCAATACTCGAAATCCTCGCCCTCAAGCTCTGTGATCCTCGAATGATAGCGCAAGAGCGGAAATACGTAATCGACGAAGCTTTCATCATCAAGCATGGAATCGCGTATGCCTTCTATCTTCGCGCTTGACCACTTCATAGAATCAAAGACCATTCTGTTGTATGCCTCGCTCTGTGGCTCACCGTATTTCAGCGCGTAAACGTTAAAAACTACGGCTTTAGGCTTTTCATATTCAAAAGTTTCACGAAGTAAACTGTATGCGTGCCATACGAGCTGCTGTGAGTTGCCTCTGATATAAGAAGTTATACCGTATTCATTCCACAAGACCGAAGGTACAAAGCTTTCATATACTTCACAGTCTCCAAGAAAAATAACGTCATGACCGCCGACGTGATTATAATATTCGCCCGTCAGCAAGCCCTCCTGGTTTTTTGCGTATTTTGGAACAACCAAGGCTTGAAGAAGACCGAGCAATATAATCAGCACAACTAACGCAGCTACACCGATCAATATTTTTTTCTTCATTTATAAACCTTTATCAAAATCAAAATTGAGTGTAAATAAACTGTGAGGCATCATAACCCATTCCGTATGCGCCAAACAGTAAGATCAAAACTACCATAGTGCCTGAGAGTGCCCATGAAAGAGCTGTTTTTCCGTAAAGCCATTCTCTGATATCTCTCTTTGCGGAAAGTTTTGTAACGACCGCTACGATAAGGACTGAAACAGCGATGATTATATAATCCTCTACCCCAAGTCCAAGCTTCAGTATACCTCCGCTAAAGCATCCAGCCCAATTAAAATTGGTAAACATGCTTCCCCACATTTTGAACGTAAGCCCTACATTAGCATAACAGTCGAGCGAGCGTATAAGCCCCATAAGCAAAAAGGTTCTGGTTGCGGCAAAGCAATGATATCCGTAGGAGGCTGTAAGGGTCGGACATTTCTCTCTGAATCTGCGATAAAGTGGCTCAAGCTCTTGGGAAACGAGTATAACCAGACAGTTGAGCATTCCCTAGACAATGAAATTCCATGCCGCTCCGTGCCAAAGTCCCGTTAAAAACCAGGTAGCCGCGGTGGCAAGATATACGGGTATTCTTTTTCCAACTACAGCACCCAAGCGCTTTCTTGAAGTCTTTGAAAGCTTCATCATAGGCTTAGATACAGAAAGCGGATAAAAGATATAATCGGTAAACCACGAGCCCATAGTAATATGCCAGCGGTTCCAATATTCCTTGGTCGAGCCTGAGGAAAACGGGCGCTTGAAGTTTTCGGTAACCTTTATTCCCATAGCCTCAGCGATACCAATAGTTATATCTATTCCTCCTGTAAAGTCGGCATATATCTCTATGGAATAAAGAATTATAAGTACAAAGGTATAAGCTCCCGAATAGGCTCCCGTATTATCTATCAAAAATTTAATAGCAACAAGTATTCTGTCGGCTATTACAAGCTTTTTAAAATAACCCCAGATTATTCTCTGTATACCGAATTTTACGTTCTTTGACTCAAATCTGTGAGGCTGACAAAGCTGAGGTGCAAGATCTGCGTGCCTTGATATAGGTCCTTGCGCGAGCTGCGGGAAGAATGAAACAAAAAGCGCAAGCTTTGCCACGTTTCTCTCCGCATAGGTCTTTGCGCGATATACGTCTATAAGGTAGCTTGTGCTTTGGAAAATAAAGAAGGATATTCCCATTGGCAAAAGCAGTGATGGTATGCTCATTTCCCTGATGCCGAAAAGTTCCAACAAGGAATTTACGTTGCCCATCACGAAAGCCGTATATTTCAGCACCGCAAGGATACCGAAGTTGAGCACCAAGCCCAAAATCAAGAGGCGACGACGCTTTTTCTTTTCCCTTGCTCTGTAAGCCTTTCGGCTATCCTTATCCATGCTCTCCTTATTAAGAGCAACGTATTCGTCCTCTTTGAGCCGCATGCTCTCGATAGCCTTTGCGATAAAGAAGCAGGAGAGCGTGGTGGCTATGATAAAGGCAAAATTTTCAAGTCCCGAAAAGGAATAGAAAAAGTAGCTTGCCGCAAGCAAAAGCGTCCATTGATATTTCTTGGGAAACAAATAGTACGCTACGAGCAATACGGCAACAAATACTACAAAACCTAAAGAAGTAAAAAGCATTTTTTATTCTTCGTCAAGCTTATTTATAAGTGCCATCAGCGCCTTTGCGGAGTTGAAATTCTCGGGGATTATTTCCTCCGCGGGGATGGTAACGTCAAATTCTGCGTTTATCTCGGTAACGAGTGTAACTATATCCAAGGAATCAAGTATTCCCTCGTCAATAAGCTCGTCGTTATTTGTAAAGTCCACGTCGGGATGAAGCTCTGACAAAATTTTGAGTAGCTTTTCCATTTTAGTTTCCTCTCTGTTTTATTGCATTTGCTCCGCTCTCTCGCGAAGTCCTTTTCTGTCTATTTTTCCGTTTGCCGTAAATGGCAGCTCAGCAATTTTTTCTATGATCGCCGGAATCATATATCTGGGCAGATATTTTGCAAGCTCACCGAGAAGCTCCTTTTGATCTGTATCGCCCACAACAAACAGTACTATGCGCTTTGCGTTATTATCATATACACAGCACGCCTTTCGCACTCTCTCGGATTTAAGCGCGGCAGCTTCGATCTCTCCGAGCTCTATGCGATGACCCATATGCTTTATCTGTGAATCCTTTCGGCAAACAAATACAAGCTCTCCAAGCTCGTTGATCCTGCCTATATCACCGGTTCTGTATATAAGCTCGGGATATGCCGCATTGAGGGGGTTCTGAACGAACACTGCATTTGTTTTTTCCGCGTCGTTGTAGTATCCCATAGTAAGGCAAGTGCCTCTTATGCATATCTCTCCCTGCTGTGCGCGTTTGTTTTCATCGTCAAGCAGGATTATATCTGTGTTATCAAAGGGTCTTCCTATCGGTATAGGCTCGTCCGCGTCAAGCACTCTGTCGGCTCTCCAATAGCACGACATTCCCGTCGCCTCGGTAGGCCCGTAAAGGTTAAAGAAGGTAGCCTCGGGAAGCGCATCACGCCACATATCGTACTGCTTTCTCGGGAAAAGCTCGCTGCCAAATGCCACTGTGGTAAGATATTTTGGCGTATGCTGCGCAAGCGCGCCGAGTGAGGAAATCTGCACCAATGCCGATACGACCCAGCATATCGTATTGATTTTATGCTCGTCAAGAAACTCCACGAGCTTTACCGGAAAGGAAAACAGCATCTTGGGCACAAAATAGGTAGTAGCTCCAAGCTTCAATGTCGGCATGATCTCCTTTAAGGGCGCATCAAAATACAGCGGTGTCTGATTCCCGAAAACAGTTTTATCAGAAAAATCAAGAGCCTCGCATAGCGTTTCGGTGTAATCTATCACCGAGCGATGACAGGCAACCACTCCCTTGGGAGTACCTGTCGATCCCGAAGTAAACACCACGTATATGGCATCAGTGCTGCTCTGTCTGTCGCGGATCGCCAAAAGCTCTGCTTCGCTTTCGTCGGTGAGCGAGATATCATCGTAAAGATATACGTTTGATATATCAAGCGCCTGTGCTGTCTTTAAATTTTTCCTGTCACAAATAAGTGCTCTGGGCGAGAGCTTATCTATAATAGCTCTCATTCTCGCCTCAGGCATTTTTTCATCTATGCAAACGTAAAAGCAGCCCGAATATATGATCCCGAAAAATGCCGTGACCGTTCGGGGATGCTTGTCCATTATAACAGCTATCGGCTCACCGTAAAATCCGTTTTGGGCAAGAAAGGTGCCTATTCCCCTTGCCTCATTATAGACCTGACTGAAGGTCATCGAATCCTTACCGTTTGAAAAAGCTGTTTTTTCGGGATATTGCTCAACTGTTGCCTCGAGATATTCGAGAATATTTTTCTGCATATCAGCCAAGCTCCTTGGTAGATATATTGGGGAAACCTATAGGCGGAGACATTTTGTAGAAATAATCCTGGCAGGGATGCTCCTCACAGTCATTTGCTCTGTAGCTATCAAGCTTCGCCTGTGTTATAAGACACGCATTTACGCTGCCGTCATTAAACTTACCTTTTAGCCTTGTAGCGTCGTAATAATACCAGCCCTGCTCGATCTTAACGACACTCCAGAAATGAGTTCCGTCATTATCGTCACCCGCACCGAGATAGCTTTCGTCACGCTTTATTCCCTGGTTCTCTATACCGAGATACTCAAAGAATGCCTTGGAAAGCGAATAATAGGAATAGCAGTCACCCTCTCCGGATTCTATCGAACGCACAGCCTCCTCTACCCAGTCAGTCTTCCATCTGTTTCTCCTCTTTGTCGCGTTGGGAATATTCGATTCATCGGTAAAGAAGATCGTGTTTCGGCTGTTTACGTACTTGTATATAGCCCTTACCTGAGCTTCCTTTGACATGTTTTTTGTAATTCCGAGATCCTCACAAAGCTCTGCTATCTGCTCCATAAGCGACTCCTCGCTGAACTGCTTTTCCTTCACCTCGTAGACCAGAGTGAACTGAAGACTTCTATTGCCCTCGCTGTCTACCGCTACGTAATATACCTCATAGGAGCCAACCTTGTTTATATCAACAGAATCAGCCTTGACGTGAATCATAGGATCAGGATCCTTATCATCAGACACCTCAACATAGGAAAGATAGGTCGGTGCCTCTCCGAGATATCCGATCACAACACCGGGTCCTTTTATAACGGGCGCCTCTTTATCATCACCGCCCGAGCCTGCAAAAAGGCTTACACCCAATGTTATACAAAAAACCAAAAGTAATGCCGCAATTGCGACAAAAGTTATCTTTACCGCTGTCCAGACAAGCCTTCTGTGCTCGTCTGCTTCCTTCTTCATTTTTTCTTTATCATTTATATACGACATGGACTTTCCCCACTATAATATTAGTAATAGCAATACAAAATATATTATACACTAATACCTCTGTTTTGTCAACGAGAAAATAGCTGTTTTTAATAGTATTTGGTAATAAAATATTTTTAATTTTCGGTTTTCCTATTTACAAATACAAAGTTATGTTGTATAATAATCGGGTAGATATTTTTTTGACAAGGAGATTTTAAAAAATGGCAATTGTAACTATTATTGGTGCCGGAATGATGGGCTCTGCCCTTGCTTTTCCCCTTCGCGAAAACGGCAACGAGGTTCGTCTTGTAGGTACTCATCTCGACCGTGAGATAATAGAGACCTCCATAAAGACTAACAGACACCCCAAGTTTGTAAAGGATTTCCCCGCAGGTCTTAACTTCTATCAGATAGAGGACGTTGAGAAGGCTATCGACGGATGCGACGTTATCGTTGGCGGAGTCAGCAGCTTTGGCGTTGACTGGTTTGCTGATGTTATTCTTCCCCTTATTCCCGAGAGCGTTCCCGTTATCACCGTTACTAAGGGACTTATGGACACTCCCGACGGAAAGCTTCTTACATATCCCGATCTTTGGGAGGCTAAGTGCCGTGAGCTTGGTAAGAACCTCTCTCTTAACGCTATCGGCGGTCCCTGCACAAGCTATGAGCTCGTTGCTCACGACCAGACTGAGGTCGCATTCTGCGGACGTGACATCGAAACTCTTAAGATGCTTAAGAAGATCTTCACCACCGATTATTACCACATAAGCATAACCACCGACGTTACCGGTATTGAAAGCGCAGTTGCTCTTAAGAACGGATACGCACTCGGTATCGCTCTTACCATCGGTCTTAACCAGAAGGAATTCGGTCTTGACAGTGAGCTTCACTTCAATTCTCAGGCAGCAATATTCGGTCAGGCTATGAAGGAGATGTACAGACTTCTCGATTTCCAGGGCGCGCTTTGCCTTGATAACCTTTCTGTAGGTATCGGTGACCTTTACGTTACTGTTTACGGCGGAAGAACACGTCTGGTTGGAATACTCCTCGGCAGAGGTCTTAACATCGACGAGGCTAAGGCTGAGCTCAACGGAGTTACACTTGAATCGCTCGTAGTTGCTGTACGTGTTGCAAGAGCAGTAAGAATCAGTGCCGAGAAGGGCATCCTCGATATGAAGGACTTCCCTCTCCTCACACACATCGACGAGATACTCACCGACAAGAAGGAAGTAAACATTCCTTGGGAAAAGTTCACCTTCTGCAACGAGTAATAAAAAAGCAAAATTTAAAGGCAGTTCAAACGAACTGCCTTTTTATGTGTTTAGTACCCGTTTCGCTGTTCCCATCCTTATTACACGAAGCAAAAAAGGGCAACATCATAACTGCCACTAAGATACACGCTAAAATTCTTTTCATTTTCTTTCCTCCTAAAGTAAAAAAGTGCGTGCAACCGAAGCTACACGCACTGAAAAATGCAAACTCCTATTGTCGCTACACAATTCTCAACAAAAGAGGAAAACTATCCTATAACCGTCAAGAGGAATTTGCGTTTTTGCCAAATTCAAATAGCGGTTACAGGGATAGACAAAATACCCCCTATAAAAATAGAGAGTTTCCCCCTTAATTTGTTGATTAAACTGTGTAGCAATTCCATTATATCACAAAAAATCGGATTGTAAAAGATTTTTCAAAAAATCCACGAAAAAACGCAGAGCACAGCTCTGCGTTTTTTCATTATTTAGTTGGAAAGCAAGCCTCTGCGAAATAGCCGTTATTTTTGATTATATCCGCGGCTCTCTCCGCATCGTCGGTATTATCGAAAACACCGTAGACCGAAGGTCCGCTTCCGCTCATCATAGCGGCAATAGCTCCACCGTCAAGCATCATTTTTTTGATCTGTGCCGCAACGGGACGCTCAGCCAGCACGGGCTCCTCGAAAATATTGAAAAGATATTTAACAAAGCTCTCTGGTCTATCGGACAGTAACGCGTCCTTGAGCCCTTTCGTTCCCTTGGGGCTGTAATCGGTAAAATTGTTATAGACCCTATCCATAAGCCCATATCCCCACGGTGTGGACACTCCATCTCCTCCGCAGGCTACGAGGAACACTGTATTCTCGGGAATACTTGGAAACGGATGAAGGATATCTCCTTTGCCATCGGAATACGCACAACCGCCCTCTATACAAAACGGCACGTCGGCACCAAGTCTGCTTCCAAGCTCGCAAAGCTGTTCTTTGCTCAACGCATCTTTGTTCAATCTGTTAAGCGCGACGAGTGTAGCAGCCGCGTCGGTGCTTCCACCGGCCAACCCTGCCGCCATAGGTATTCTCTTTTCTATTTTTATATGCACTCCTCCTTGACTGCTTATAGTCTCAAGATAGATCTGTGCCGCTCTTACCGCAATATTTTTTCCGTCTGTCGGAACGCCCTCGACGTCGCATTCGCAGCTTATACCTCTATCACAAGGAGTAACTGTGACCCTGTCGAAAATCGAAATGCTTTGCATAACGGTTTCAACGTTATGATATTTATCCTCTCTTATCCCCGTTATGTCAAGGTGGAGATTTATCTTTGCGTAACCTTTTACTGTTTCAATCATAGCACTCTCCTGCATTTTCCTATTATAATTATAACAAATTTTGTATGCTTTTGCAAGCATTTATTATGTTAGTGTAAATTTTTCTTTTACTCTCTTGACTAAATCCTCTTTTGGGGCTAAAATATATGAGATGTATTTTTTAATTTCGAAAGGATATTTTATTATGTCAGAAGAAATGAATGTAAAAAAGGGCGGTATCTCGGTAGACACCGAGCATATATTCCCTATTATAAAAAAATGGCTCTACTCCGAAAAGGATATTTTTCTCCGAGAGATAGTTTCTAACGCATCAGACGCTATAACCAAGCTCCGCCGTCTTGCGTCTTTGGGAATTCGAGAGGACAATGGCGAGGATTTTCGCATCACCGTAACGCTTGATGGCGAGGCAGGAACACTTACTGTCAGCGACAACGGAATAGGAATGAGCGAGGATGAGCTGAACAAATACATTTGCAGCATAGCTCTGTCGGGTGCTGTGGATTTCATTCAAAAATATGAAAAGGAAGACGGAGAGGGCGGCAACAAGAACGGAATTATCGGTCACTTCGGTCTTGGATTTTATTCTGCTTTCATGGTAAGTGAGAGTGTTGAGGTCATCACAAAATCCTACACAGATGCTCCCGCCGTACGCTGGGTATGTTCCGAGAGCGGAGAATACGAGCTGAGCGCTGCCGACAAAACAGAGCATGGAACGTCGGTAATAATGCATATCTCCGAGAGCGAGTCTGAATTCCTGCAACGCTCAAAAATAAGAGCTATTCTTGAAAAATACTGCTCATTTATGCCCGTCGACATATATTTCACGGACGTATCCGAAGAAAAAAAGGAGGAGGAAAAGC
>JAZSJE010000180.1:0-7128 GCA_045534135.1 Eubacteriales bacterium | reverse complement strand
TATGTTAGGCGTATGGGACAGTCTTGAAAAATTTGATAAATAAGGAGAATTGATATGATACAGCTTCCACTTAATATAGACTATAGCGGTAAGGTAGTAGTAATTACAGGCGCGGGCGGGCTTATTTGCGGTGCCATGGCAAGAGCATTTGCTCAGTCAGGCGCAAAGGTTGCGGCACTTGACCTTAACGAGGACGCAGTGAAAAAGCTTGCCGACGAGCTTACGGCTGAGGGCTTTGTTTGCAAAGGATATAAGGCAAACGTGCTTGATCCCGAGGCTCTTGAGGATGTACATAAGGCAGTAGTTGCCGACCTTGGCGAGTGTGATATCCTTGTCAACGGTGCAGGAGGAAATAATCCCAGAGCAACTACAGACAACGAATATCAGCACGAGGCAAAGGAGGGAGGTAAATCCTTCTTCGATCTTGCCGCGGACGGAGTTGACTTCGTATTTAAGCTTAATTTCCAAGGAACGCTGCTGCCAACTCAGGTATTTGCAAAGGATATGGTAGCAAAGAAAGCGGGTTGTGTGCTTAATATTTCTTCAATGAACGCATATACGCCTCTTACCAAAATCCCCGCATATTCCGCGGCAAAGGCGGGAATTTCCAACTTTACTCAGTGGCTTGCCACTCACTTTGCGGGAACGGGTATTCGTTGTAACGCGATCGCTCCCGGATTTTTGGTGTCAACGCAGAATTACAGACTTCTCTTTAATGAAGACGGTACTCCTACCGCAAGAAGCGCAAAGATACTTAACGGCACACCTATGGGTAGATATGTTGACGCGTCTGAACTCCTTGGTGCAACGCTTTTCCTTTGCGATGACCGCTCCGCATCTGCGATAACAGGTGTTGTACTGCCTATTGACTGTGGCTTTGCGGCTTATTCAGGTGTTTGATTTCGGAGGTCGTAAAAATGGAAAAATTTATTCCCGTTGTAGTCATAAAAGAGCTGTCCGAAACCGATAAGATACTTACAGCACTCAAAAAGAGTGGTATAAATTGCGCAGAAATAACCTTCCGCACAGCTTGCGCGGCTGAGGCTATCGAATATGCGTCAAAGAATTATCCCGATATGGAAATAGGTGCGGGCACAGTTATCAATGCTGAACAGTGCGAGGCAGCACTTAAGGCAGGAGCTACATTTATAGTTTCTCCCGGACTTTCTCCCGCGGTGGCAAGAATTTGTAATGAGAGGGGAATTCCTTATTATCCCGGATGCGTAACACCTACTGAAATAATGGCAGCTCTTGAGCTCGGTATTACCACCGTGAAATTCTTTCCCGCAAACGTATATGGTGGGCTTAAAGCTCTTACAGCAGCGACTGGACGTTACCCGCAGGTCAGATTTATTCCTACGGGCGGAGTTGACAGAATCAATATAGACGAATTTTTAGCGTTCGATAAGATTGCCGCTATCGGTGGAAGCTTTTTCGTAAAGGAAGCACTTGAAAAAATGGAGGCGGAAAAATGAAAAGAGTAGTTACATTTGGTGAGCTCATGCTCAGACTTGCTCCTAACGGATATTACAGATTCTTTCAGAATGATCAGATGCAGGCAACCTTTGGAGGCGGCGAGGCAAATGTAGCCGTATCTCTTGCGAATTATGGACTTGACAGCGCTTACGTCACAAAGCTTCCAAAGCACGCCATAGGTCAGGCAGCTGTTGATTCGCTTCGCTATTTTGGTGTTGATACCTCGAATATAGTAAGAGGTGGCGATAGGGTAGGCATTTATTTCCTGGAAAAAGGTGCCTCACAGCGCGGTAGCGTTTGTATATATGACCGCGCGCATTCTGCAATAGCGGAAGCATCATCTGCCGATTTTGATTGGGACACCATTTTCGAGGGCGCAGATTGGTTCCACTTTACAGGTATTACACCCGCGCTTGGTGGAAATATGGTTGAAATTTGTCTTGAGGCTTGTAAGGCTGCTAAGGCTAAAGGCGTTAAGATCTCTTGTGATCTTAATTACCGTGGAAAGCTTTGGACAAGAGCAGAGGCTAAAGAGGCTATGACTAAGCTTTGTGAGTACGTTGATGTTTGCATTTCCAATGAGGAGGACGCAAAGGACGTATTTGGCATTGAGGCTGAGAATACCGATATTTACGGTGGCAAGCTCAACCATGACGGATACAAATCGGTGGCAAAGCAGCTTGCTGATAGATTTGGATTTGAAAAGGTTGCGATTACGCTTCGTTCTTCTATCTCGGCAAGTGATAACGACTGGGCAGGAATGCTCTTTGACGGTGAGAATTACTGCTTCTCAAAGTCATATCATCTTCATATCGTCGACCGTGTCGGTGGAGGTGATAGCTTTGGCGGAGGACTTATTTACTCATTACTCAGCGGTAAGGATAGTCAGTCGGCAATTGAATTTGCCGTTGCTGCATCAGCTCTTAAGCACAGTGTTGAGGGCGATTACAACCGAGTAAGCGTCGCTGAAGTGGAAAAGCTTGCGGGCGGCGACGGATCGGGACGAGTACAGAGATAAATAAAAAAAGACCTATGACTGTCGTCATAGGCCTTTTTTTATGATTTGTGATAAAGCTTTTTGGTAGCATATACAGGCTCAAAGGTAACGTTGAGCCCAAGCTTTTTATATACGTTGCTGTCAACGTTTGAAACTATAACGCTTATATGCGCCTGACAGCCCTTGAGCTTTGGTAGCTGTGCCATAGCCTGAGCGGCAACGGGGCAGGTATTAGCCGAAATTGCAAGAGCTATAAGGATCTCGTCGGCATGAAGCCGTGGATTGTGATTTCCAAGGTTTTCTATCTTCAGCTTCTGAATAGGTTCAATGACCGATACAGGAAGCAACAGATATTCATCGTCGATATTTCCAAGCTTTTTAAGAGCGTTAAGCAGAGCGGATGCAGACGCGCCCATAAGCTTTGAGGTCTTACCCGTAACTATCGTTCCGTCTGGCAGCTCGATAGCAGCAGCGGGCTCACCTGTCTGTTCTGCCTTTTCGAGTGCTGGAGCAACCACACGTCTGAAGGAGGGGTCAATACCTACCTGATTCATAATGAGCTCAAGCTTGTACACTTCCTCAGCATCAGCGGTGCCGTTTCTCTTTCTTACCAGCGTATCGTAGTAGCGACGCACTATTTCCATCTTTGAAGCATTGTAAACAGCCTCATCGTCGGTTATACAGTAGCCTGCCATATTTACACCCATATCTGTGGGAGATTTGTAGGGACACTGTCCGTAGATCTTTTCAAATATAGCGCGAAGAACAGGGAAAATTTCAATATCTCTGTTGTAGTTTACCGTTGTCGTACCTGTAGCCTCGAGATGATATGGGTCTATCATATTAACGTCATTGAGGTCAACCGTAGCCGCCTCGTAAGCCATATTAACGGGATGACGAAGGGGTAGATTCCATACAGGGAAGGTCTCGAACTTAACGTATCCGGCTTTTATTCCGCGCTTGTGATCGTGATAGAGCTGAGAGAGGCAGGTAGCCATCTTACCGCTTCCGGGACCGGGGGCGGTTATTACAACGAGTGAATGAGAGGTTTCTATATACTCATTCTGACCGTAGCCCTCGTCGCTTACTATCTTGCGCAGGTTTGAGGGATATCCTTCGATAGGGTAGTGCTTGTAAACGCGTATGCCAAGATTTTCAAGGCGCTTTATAAAAAGATCTACCGATGGTTGACGTGTATACTGAGTAATTACCACACCGCCAACGTAAAGGTCGATAGCGTTAAACGCGTCGATAAGACGAAGTGTGTCCATATCATAGGAAATGCCAAGGTCTCCGCGTATCTTGTTTTGCTCGATAGAGGTTGCCGATACTACGATAATGACCTCTGCGTCATCCTTCATATTGAGAAGCATTTTTATTTTACTGTCGGGGCAAAAGCCGGGAAGAACTCGAGAGGCATGAAAGTCGTCAAAAAGCTTGCCGCCAAACTCCAAATAGAGCTTACCGCCAAAGCTTGATATCCTTTCCTGAATCTTCTCGGATTGCAGTTTGATATATTTTTCGTTGTCAAAGCCTAAAGTTTTCATAAAATGCCTCACATAAAAAATCTACCCTTATATTGTAATACATTTTCGACGTTTTTTCAATAGAAAAAACGAAAATTTACAAATTATTTTGTGCTAAGGCCGTCTATGTATCTGCAAGCGGCAAGGGCAGCAACAGCTCCGTCCGCAGAGGCAGTTGTTACCTGACGTATCTTCTTTGTGCGGCAGTCACCCGCAACAAAAACACCCTCTGTGTCGGTAAGACAATTTTCATCTGCTACTATATATCCGTAGTTATCAAGAGCGGTGATGTTCTTAAACGCATCATTTTCGGGTGCCTGACCTATAGCTACAAACATTCCGTCAAGATCAAGGTCGTACGCATTATCCGTTTTTGTATTTTTCACGCTTATTCCGCAGAGCTCACCGTTTTCGCTCTTGAGGTTGGTAACTACAGTATCAAATATCATTTCGACGTTATCCTTCTTCTCAAGGATAGCGAGAAGCTTCTTCTCGCCCGTCATAAATGAAAGATTTTGGATTATTGTAACCTTTTTGCAGATATCTGAGAGCATAACAGCCTCTTGCAGAGCGGTATTTCCACCACCGATAACAGCAACACTCTTGTCGGTGAAGAACGAGCCGTCGCATACGGCACAGAAGGATATACCGGAGCCTATAAGCTCCTCCTCTCCCTCAAGTCCGAGATGGCGGTGCTTTGATCCCGTGGCGATAATCACGGCTTTGCCCTCAAAATCTCCGTATTCGGTAGAAACCACCTTATAGTCACCCATATCCTTTATCTCATTTGCCTGTGCCAGCTCAATATCAGCCCCGTGAGTCATTACCTGCTCAAGCATTTTTTCAGCAAATGCGTTTCCGCTTATTTCAATAATGGAGGGGTAGTTTTCAAGGCGGGGAGAGTAGGTTATCTGACCGCCGAAGTTTTCTTTTTCCAACAAGAGAACGCTTTTGTCAGCTCGGAGAGCATAAAGCGCTGCGGTCATTCCCGCAGGTCCTGCGCCAATTACGATTATATCGTGCATATCATATACTTCCTTTTAACAAAAATGTCGGTGAGCATTTGCACGGAGTTTATACCTCAGTTTCAAATGCTCACCGCAAAATCAAATTTTAGAGAGCAGAAGCTTATTTGTTAAAGTTTTCAGCAAACTTACGGATGTTGGAAACGTTCATAACCTTCTCAAATCCGCCCTCTCCTTCGATAACGAGCGTGGGAGCCGCAGTGATCGCATATTTCTTCGCAGCATCGGGGTCCTGATCTGCGTATACCTTTACAAAGGGTACGCCTGCGTCGTTGAGGAATTTCTCAGCCATCTTGCAGTTGGGGCAGGTGGTTGTAGCAAAGAGAATAATATTGCTTGCGGAAGCGGTATCTACGCAGCTTGCACAAGCGTCAGCCGCCTCAGATTCCTTAGCAACGTCGAAATTGCGCTTTGCGATAGAAGTGGAAATGTTGTAAAGCTTACGGTTCTTGTATTCCTCAGCCTTTCCGTCATTCCAGTTCTGAACTGGACGATAATAACCTGTAATACGGCTGTAGACCTCAGTCTTTTCACCACAGAAGGGGCAGGTGAACTTTTCGCCTACGATATATCCGTGAGCCTTACATACAGAGTATGTGGGGGACATGGAGTAGTAGGGGAGCTTGTAGTTTTCTGCGATCTTCTTAACAAGGTTAGCAGCAGCCTTCCAGTCGGGAAGCTTTTCGCCCATGTATGCGTGGAATACCGTACCCGAGGTGTAGAGAGTATGAAGCTCGTCCTGAAGGTCAAGCGCCTCGAATATATCGTCGGTGTATCCAACGGGGAGGTGAGAGGAGTTGGTATAGTAGGGTGTCTTGCCCTTTTCGGTAGCGGTGATGATATCGGGGAAACGCTTGATATCATGCTTTGCAAGGCGGTAGGAGGTGGACTCTGCGGGAGTTGCCTCGAGGTTGTAGAGATCACCGTACTTTTCCTGGTAGTCGGACAGACGGTTTCTCATGTGGTTGAGAACGTCCTTAGTGAACTTCTGAGCTTCATCTGTACCGAGGTTCTTGCCAACCCACTTAGCGTTAAGACAAGCCTCGTTCATGCCAACAAGACCGATGGTAGAGAAGTGGTTGTCAAATGTTCCAAGGTATCTCTTGGTATAAGGATACAGACCCTCGTCAAGAAGCTTGGTAATAACGCTACGCTTGATCTTAAGTGAGCGGGCAGCAATATCAAGCTTGTGATCAAGACGTGCATAGAAGTCCTCCTCACTTTCAGCAAGGTAAGCGATTCTGGGCATGTTGATGGTTACAACACCGATAGAACCGGTGCTCTCGCCGCTTCCGAAGAATCCACCAGACTTCTTACGAAGCTCACGGAGGTCAAGACGCAGACGGCAGCACATACTTCTTACATCGCTGGGTTCCATGTCACTGTTGATATAGTTGGAGAAATAAGGAGTACCGTACTTTGAAGTCATTTCAAAGAGAAGACGGTTGTTTTCGGTATCAGACCAGTCAAAGTCACTGGTGATAGAGTAGGTGGGGATAGGATACTGTAATCCGCGGCCGTTCGCGTCGCCCTCGATCATAGTTTCGATGAACGCCTTGTTGACCATATCCATTTCCTTCTTACAATCCTTGTACTTGAAGTCCATTTCCTTGCCGCCAACGATAGCGTTGAGCTCTGCAAGGTCAGCGGGAACTGTCCAGTCAAGGGTTATGTTGGAGAAGGGAGCCTGAGTACCCCAACGGGAAGGAGTATTTACACCGAAGATAAAGGACTCGATGCATTTCTTAACCTGATCGTAAGAAAGGTTATCAACCTTAACGAAGGGAGCAAGATATGTGTCGAATGATGAGAACGCCTGCGCGCCTGCCCATTCGTTCTGCATGATACCGAGGAAGTTTACCATCTGGTTGCAGAGTGTCGCGAGGTGGCTTGCGGGAGCGGAGGTGATCTTACCGGTAACTCCGCCAAGGCCCTCTTGAATGAGCTGCTTGAGTGACCAACCTGCGCAGTAGCCTGTGAGCATAGAGAGGTCGTGAATGTGGATATCTGCGTTACGGTGAGCGTTAGCTATCTCATCGTCATAAACCTCGGAGAGCCAGTCTTTAGCTGTGATAGCTCCGGAGTTGCTTAGAATAAGTCCACC
>JAZSJE010000030.1:0-4388 GCA_045534135.1 Eubacteriales bacterium | reverse complement strand
AAAATGAAAATTGTCTTCCTAAGACCGCTTGGCCTCCGACTTGCTCGTAGGCGACGGAAAGACACACAGCATCGTAGTTACAATGTAAGCTTATGGCTAAGCTTATTCAATACCGTACAAACGCTTCCCTGTACGACGGCGCTTTTGACAGCGTCGTCGGCTGGCAAGCGGCTGGCATGGGATATATTGTCACCTCAACCGATGGTCTTTTGGTGATAGATGGCGGCCATGCACAGGACGCTGAAAATCTCGTCGAGCTTTTGGAGCAAAGCTCTGAAGGCAAGCCAAGGATCAAAAAGTGGATAATAACGCATCCTCACGGTGATCACTACGGCGCACTCCATGCCATAGCTAAAAGCAACTCGCTTGCATCAAAAATCAGCGTTGAGGAGCTTATATTTCATTTTCCTGCCGATTTTCTGAGCAATGAGGGCACTCATATATGCGCAAACGCGTCAGCCCATATGGCAGAGATCGCAAGCGCTCTGAATGCTCAGGTACATACCCCAAAATATAGTGAGAAGCAGACTCTCGGTGAGCTTGAGATCCATTTTATCTACACTCCCGACGATTGCTCTATTTTCAAGGGACAGCAAAACGCAAACGTGTGCTCACTCATATTTACCGTCAAGGGTAAAGAAAAGAAGGCTATGTTTACAGGTGACGCATTCAGACGAAGCCTGCAAATGTGTGTTTGGAGATTTGGCAAGCAGCTTGCCTGCGACGTTTTGCAAATGCCGCATCACGGACTTTGCGATACGGGGCTTGTTGATTTTTACAAGGCAGTCAACGCAGATACGCTTCTCGTACCGATCTCAGTAGCCGGACACAGAACCATGCATTCGGATATGTACGGAAACGATCCTGCCGCAAATCTTTGGGCAGAGCAAAACGCGAAGGAGATCCGTAACGCGTTTGAAGGAACAACAGAATTAGAACTATAAAAATACCCGATAGGAAAACCTATCGGGTATTTTTAATCCTTTTTCAAGGTCTTTTTTTGCCATGATCGTTTGTTGCATTTAGGACATTTCATGTATCTTGTCCTGTTAATGTGCATCGCAAAAAACACACTCATATATTTAGGAACGTACTTATGATGGCACCTTTCGCATTCATAATACCCCGCCGTCTGCTCGATCCTCAAGCCAAAGCAAACGCCAACTATGCAGGTGACGGATCCTATCACTATAAGCACTATACGTAACCAATTCTGTATTTCGGCAAGTGCGGCTATGGCACATAAGGAAAGAAATACGAACATTGACATAAAGCCTATCACAAGCTCAAAGATCAAAAAGCGTCGGTCGGCCTGTTCCTTTTGCTCCAGCATTTCGAGTAAGACCTTATCGTTTTTTTCATTGCGATCATTCATGTTCACTATCTCCCCACTGAGCAGGTCGTTTACGGTTATTTTAAGCAGCTTACAAAGTTCGATCATTATAGAAGAATCGGGCAACGACTTTCCCGTCTCCCATTTTGATATCGCCCTATCGGTAATACCAAAGTGCTCAGCAAGCTGCATTTGTGTCAATCCTGCCATTTTTCTGCGTTCGGCTATAAACCTACCTATCTTTATCTGATCCATTTCCGCTCCTCCTTTCAAACATATATGTTATAGCTTATTCTTTTCAAAATATCCACAAACCGTTGGTTGAGTGAGGCACATCAACCAACGGTTTGGAGCAATTTGATATTATTTTTCCACAGTTATCTCTACTGTAAGTATGCTCTTGCGCTTTATTCCCTTTTGATCGGGATAATAAAAATCACTGTACGCAAGCAGCGCCTTATTCTCTGCTATTGGAAGTATCGTGCAATTACAGCAGCTTCCCGCATACTGCCAAAAATTAGCTCTCTCTGGCACCTCATTGGCAAGTACGCTCCTGTCCGTGTCTTCCATTATCTCAAGACTCACGTCCCACGTATATCCGTTATCATCACTTGCGTAAACATATATGCCCGGTCGAGTTATAACCGCCAAGGTTACTCCGCAATCAAGCTTGAGCAACTGAGGAAGTGCCCCACGGTCGGCAAAATATTCGGGGCGGCTCCACGTAGCTCCTTCATCAAATGACCTTGCTAAATAGGTAGGTCCCCATTCGGTCGTCCCGCCAAAAACTCCGCAGGTACGCAACAAGCATATCATAGAGCCGTCATCCATAAATTCTATGGCAGGCTCAACAAAGCCGTCACGCATATATGCAAACCTGTCTTTTTCTATATCGCCCTCATATCTGATATAACCGACACAACGCCAGCTTTCTCCGTCGTCATCGGAGCGAAGAATATACGAACCGCCTTTTCCGCTGTACACGCCTGTTTTGGGGTCTGTCCCCGGCTTATATGTAGCCGCCCACAGCGTTTTTCCATCCGGTCCAAGCTTTATAACGGGCTCACAGTATATGCCGCAAGACACCATATACAGTGCATCTTCATTACAGGAATCATACACAACCTTAGGGTCATACGTTTTCGTCAATCTGTATTTCCAGTCAAGCGGAACCGAGTATTCCTTTACTACCTGTTCACCGCTCTTCCATCTTTTAAGCAGTACCCCGTCATCACGCAAGCTATCGGGAAGAGTGTCCACATAATACAGCTTATCGTAATTTCCGTACACTCCCATTTCCACAGCTACGGGAAACGGGAGAGAACGATCGTCATTGCTCTTTTTTATATCGAGATCATCGGTAGGTATCCTATAATTACCGAAGTTTGTTGGTGCATTTACCCCCAAAATATTCTTTACGGGAAAAGGTTTGAGCATTATAGTATCATTGCATGCCGTTCTGTATCCCATACGCATTACGTCGGACACAGTTGCGCGTTGCCAGGTTTTTCCCGCGTCTGAGCTTTTAAAATAGCGCTTGTTTTTATCTAACTGCCCTTCCTCGCTCACCATGTGCGGAGCATCATCCTCACAGTGAATGCTAAGCAGAATATCCTCATTATCCGTAGTATACAGCCATGGGAACTGAACGAAGCCCCAATGCAGTTTTTCCATTACATCGCCCTGAAATACGCAGGTAGGCTTTGATTTTTTTAACTTCATTTTTATCTCCTGAAAATAGGGCAGGATAAACCTGCCCCTTTATTTTATCAAAGATCAAGAAAATCGCGTCTGTAATTCAGACCGAAATGTTCCGCAACAGCAGCAAGCTGCTTGTCTGTAATAGTGTTTATTCTCTGTCTGTGAGAAGTCAGCATATAAAGCTGAGCAGCCTTCTCAACCGTTTCGATAAGACCGAATGCCTCGTCAAGATTCTTACCTACACCGTAGATGCCGTGAAGTCCCCAAACTACTATTCTGAACTCCTCCATCTTCTTTGCGGTAGCCTCGCCTATCTCGTTGTTTCCGCAAACCATCCAAGGAAGAACACCAATTCCGTCAGGGAATACAACGATACACTCGGTGCACATCTCCCAGATGGTGTGAGTAAACTTCTTCTCATCAAGCTCATGAATGTGGTTCATAGCGAGAGTATTGGTGGGGTGAGTGTGCATTACTACTCTGTTAGAGGGATCAACTCTGAGTCTTGCCATATGGCTCATAAGGTGAGCGGGAAGCTCTGATGTGAACTTTCCACCGTCAGCATAGCCCCAGAGAAGCTCTGCGGTAGTTCCGTCAGCGGCAATACGGATAATTCCAAGGTTAGTCTCGGGATCGTCCATTACGTTCTTGAAATACTTTCCTGTACCTGTAACGATGAATATCTTACCAATAAGCTCGGTAGCGTCAAATCCGGTAGGAATGGTGCGGATAACCTTGGTAAGGTCAAGATACTCTGCCACCTGCTCCTCCTCGAGCATATAGCTTATATTACCGCCGTTTCTTTCGTCCCAGCCCTGTCTGTACATATTGGCTGTGATCTTCTTCATTTCTTCCACAAAGGGAGCCTTGAAAATGTCTTTCATCTCTTGCTTAAAACCTCTTTCTCATATTTTTTTACTTCGGTTATATAATCAGCCTCAACGCCCTCTCGCTTGAGGTATTCATTCCAGATATCCCCGATAGGAGCTGTCTTAAGCTCCTCCTGAAGCACCATAAGCTCGGTCATGTCACCTTCGTTCTGCAAAGCCATAAGCTTATCGTTAGGCTGAAGAAGCGCAAACAGAAGTGCCTTCTGAACGTTGCGAAGTCCTGTTACCCATGCGGAAACGCGGTTTATAGATGCGTCAAAGTAGTCGGTAGCTATAAATACTCTGTCAAGAGCATCGTTTCTGACGATCTCCTTCATGATCTCGCGTGTTTCATCGTCAAAGAGTACAACGTGGTCACTGTCCCAACGCACAGGTCGGGTTACGTGAAGCGCTATCTTCTCGTTGAAAAGGAGCAAAGAGGAGATCTTGTCACTTACCACCTCTGTGGGATGATAGTGTCCGTT
>JAZSJE010000130.1:0-2292 GCA_045534135.1 Eubacteriales bacterium | reverse complement strand
AGGATATTGCCCGTGCCTGCCGATGCAGGGAGAGTAAACCAATCAATCTTCAGCATACGAGGTTTGGGCTTTCTTGTAATCGCAGCCACACGTTTGTATTCGCTGTCAATCAAATAATCAACGACCTCTTTACCGTGCTCGTCAAGGGCGCGGTATTTTTGTAACGTACCCCATTCAGTAGCGGTAGGGCGCTGTGCCATGGATTTGCATCCGATAAGCTCGTCAGCGGATACACCAAGCAGGTCGCAAAGCTTTGCCAATTTATCGCAATCAGGGCGACCGATGCCCTTCTCCCAGTTATAAATAACTCTGCCCGAGCTCTCGCCGAGAGCATCAGCAATATCTTGCTGAGTCATACCTTTAATATTACGGTACTTCTTTATTTGTTCGCCAACAAAGCTCATGTGGATATACCTCCAAATTGTATTACGCCCCTATTTTACCATATTATTTTGTATTTGTCAAGTCAATTCTCCAAAAATATTATAGAAAACCGTTGACAATCCAATACAATTGTGTTATAATGACAAATACACAAGGAAAAAGGAGTAAACACATGGCAGACAAGAGAAAAAACTTCTTTATCGTCAGTAATAGCATCTTTGACCACGAGCTAAAACCGCGAGATATTGCAGTCTATTGTTTTATCTGCCGTCGTTTGAACCGAAATGGCAATGTTGCGTTTCCATCCAGAAAGGATATTGCCAAGGGTTGCGGAATCAAGAAAGAGGAAACGGTAGATAAAGCTTTGAGGGTACTTGTTGAGAAAGGTCTGATTGAAAAACATCACCGTCATACCAATGCAGGCGATTATGCGTCAAACGTATATAAGCTGATTTTGTAGCCAGGTGGTCTCAAAAATGGTAGCACTAACAAGATGACGTTAACCATACTTTACAACAGAAGAAAGACAATAAAAGACTTCAATTACCGAGTTGTAGCGTAGCAAAAAGAGACCGCCTAAGCGATCTCTTTACGAAATCAATATGGAATCTTAAAATAGTCAAGATACCTTTTGAACTTATCCTGTGCGGCAAGACAGGTGTCGGTCAGATATCCGCGCTCAAGTGTCCACTCCGAAAGTCCACGGTAGTAGAACATCTTCAGTTCCTCATCTATTATAAACGGAACAATATTGTTGCGCAGACATTCCTTAAAAAGGATCAGTCTGCCAACGCGCCCGTTTCCGTCCTGGAAAGGATGGATACGTTCAAAACGATAATGGAAATCCAAAATCTCCTCAAGCGTCTTTTCTTTTTCTGCGTTGTAACTTGAAAGTAACGATTTCATTTCAACGGCAACATTCTCGGGAAGCGTAGTATCTTTGCCTCCAACCTCGTTGGACAGCTTTTTGTAATCCCCCACCGCAAACCAAGACTGACGGCTATCGGAAGTGCCGTTTTTGAGAACACGATGCAGCTCTTTGATAAAACCTTCAGTCAGAATGCTCATAGCGTTTTCGATAACAAGATCAATGCAACGGAAATGGTTTGAGGTCTCAACGATATCGTCCACGTTCAGGTTATCGCTTGTAACGCCGATGGTGTTGGTCTCAAAAATATATCTCGTCTGGTCGTGCGTCAGTCGGCTTCCTTCTATGTGGTTTGAGTTATAGGTAAGCTCAATTTGCACCTTGTGATAAATGCCGCCCGACAGCAAAGCTTTCTTTTCCCTCTGCAATATATCAAGCAAGGTTTCGGGAGATGCGTCACTGCGAATTTTGCGAACAGGCTTCTCCGCCCCATCGGGTATCATCCATGTTTTGCCGACAAGTACCGCACCCGATACGCGCCCCTCGGCACAATAATTACGAACACTGCGTTCGGAGATATTCCATTTTTTTGCCGCATCAATTACGGAGATATAGTTCATAGGATTTCCTCCTTCAAGTTTTTACAATACTATTGTACCACATTATCGGCAAAATTTCAAGTCAAAGCACAAATATATTTTATGGATATTTTGCCGAAAACGGCAATTCTAATATTTCTCTGTTTTTCCCTCGTTTGCGTCTGGGGCAAGCATAGCGCCAGGACGTCCACCGCCATTTGGCGGCGCCCTCCTCGCACTGTCCCTGCGCTCACGCCGGGACAGAATCGGGCAGAAGCCCGAACCCACTATCCGCAGAAGAACGGCGCGTATAAGGCTCCCTTGTGCAAAGGGAGCTGTCACCGAAGGTGACTGAGGGATTGTTTTGCTTTCTTCTGTGATTTTACAATCCCTCCGTCTCGCTTACGCGAGCCACCTCCCTTTACACAAGGGAGGCTTTAGTAAGTTCCCACCGACAAAAAA
>JAZSJE010000221.1:0-13126 GCA_045534135.1 Eubacteriales bacterium | reverse complement strand
GCCCTGCATAGCTCTGTCCATAGCTTCGGTGTGGTAATCGTAGTCATGTTTGGCGCCTGTGGGATGAAGCTCAAGATAGCTCTTTTTGTGGTAAGTTTCCTGGAAAAGGATATATGTTCCGATTCCTGCTTCTTTGAGTTTACGGTAGTTTTCGACGGTCGTAGCGGCAATATTTACGTTTACGCGGCGGATAGCTCCGTTCTTGTGCTTGATGCTGTAAATAGTATCTATGCATTCAAGGATGTACTCTATAGGATTGTGTACGGGATCCTCTCCTGCCTCGATAGCAAGACGCTTATGTCCCATATCCTGAAGCGCGATTACCTCTCGACGCACCTCCTCTTGAGTAAGCTTTTTTCTTGCTATGTGCTTATTTTTGAGGTGGTAGGGGCAGTAAACGCAGCCGTTTACGCAATAGTTAGAAAGATAAAGCGGTGCAAACATTACTATTCTGTTGCCGTAAAACGCAAGCTTTATCTCCTCCGCAAGCTTGAACATCTTCTCGGTCATCTCGGGAATATCGCAAGCGAGAAGCACTGCTGCCTCTCTGTGCGAAAGTCCCGCGCAGACCGTACCGTTTTCGGTCTTCTTGGGTCTTGCCTTTTCGAGTATCTCCTCTATGAGGGATCGATTGCTCTTATTTGCTTCTGCATATTCAAGCGTAGAAAGAATTTCTCCGTCATTTATAAATTCTTCAGCTTTAAGTGATTTGGGATCGTAAATTGCCATTTTTTTATTTCCTTTCTGTCAAGATATCATACTTTTGAGTCGCCGCGCTCACAGACGACCTCATAGCCGATAGCACTCATGCGTGCCCTCAAATCCTCGAGCGCCTGTGCCGATTCGGCATTTGAATAAAGCTTGTTATTATAAAGCTCGTATTTTTTGCGGTTATCCCAAGGTGAAAGATTGGGCATAACCACGTTAGCTCCAGCCAATATTCCCTTCTCACGTCCGTTTCCGTCAACGCTTCCAAGCGCTGTGGTCGCGGGAAGAAGTATTCTGGGAGATATGAGTCTTATTATTGAAAGCAGGTAACAGGTAAATTCCGCGCTTCCCGCCTTATATTCAGCGAATACAGTTTCCTTATGTGGTATAAAAGGACCTATTCCGCACATCTGCGGTTTAAATTCCTCAATAAATTTCAGGTCCTTTGCGATATTACTGAGCGTCTGATACGGAGAGCCTACCATAAATCCGCATCCCGTCTGAAAGCCTATATTTCGAAGATCGCTAAGACATTTCATTCGGTTATCAAAGCTCATCTCCACGGGGTGAAGCTTAGCATAATGCTCGGGATCTGCAGTTTCGTGACGCAACAGATATCTGTCTGCTCCCGCCTCATACAGTCGCTCATAGCTTTCCCTGCTTCGCTCACCAAGAGAGAGTGTGACTGCGCAGTCGGGATATTTCGCTTTTATCCGCCTTACTATTGAGCAAACGACCTCGTCACTAAAATAAGCATCCTCGCCTCCCTGCATAACAAACGTACGAAAACCTAAGGAATAGCCCTCGTCACAGCAGGATAGGATCTGCTCCTCAGTCAAGCGGTAACGCTCGCAGGCGCGATTTCCGCCACGTATGCCGCAATAAAGGCAGTTATTTTTACATATATTGCTTATCTCTATAAGCCCTCGGATGAAAACCTTGTTACCGTAGTGCTTTTTGCGCACCTCTACAGCTCTCGCGGCTGCATAGCTTATCGCCTCCGCTGTTGGATCGGTTATAAGCAGCTCGTATTCATCAAGCGTGAGTGAGCCGCTTTCCAGTAGCTTATCTATAAGCAGTATCGCTTTTGGTATCATATATTATTTAGAGTAAGCGGTTTTAACGCTTATCCCTTCAAGATTTCCTACTCTGCCTGCAAGAGTAGAGATCACGTCCTGAGGTGCGTCTATGGCAATACTGACTATGTTGATATTTCTTTCTCTGTAGGGTATTCCCATACGCCCTATTATATATTTTCCGTAATCGTGAAGCAATGCGTTGAGTGCCTCGACAGATTCGGTGTTTTCCACGATAATTCCCATTACTGCTATACGTGTTTCCATATATCCTCCTAAAAATAATAGCCATACCCCGACAGGTATGGCTATGCTACTATCACGTATTTTTCCATACCTTAAAGTCAGAACCGAAGCTCTTGTTGTCAGGAACAGTTTTATTTCTTAAGTATTATATCATAAATAAACCTGCTTGTCAATGGTTTGACAAAAAAATAACGCATTCATATAAAAAGAAAAAAGAGCGCATAGCGCTCTTTTATTCTTTAGTCAGCGTATACGCTAACCTGCTTTTTAGCCTTTGTCTTCTGCTCGAACTTAACCTTACCGTCGATAAGAGCAAAAAGTGTATCATCCTTACCGATACCAACGTTGTTACCGGGATGGATAGAAGTTCCTCTCTGTCTTACGATAATGTTACCGGCGAGAACTGCCTGTCCGTCAGCCTTCTTTACGCCAAGGCGCTTAGACTCACTGTCACGGCCGTTTTTGGTAGAACCAACACCCTTTTTATGAGCAAAGAACTGCAAACTAAGTCTCAACATTATTCGTTCCTCCGTTAATAAATGTAATTTTTGTACAAACTTTTAGATTGTGATATTTTCAGAATTAAAGATAGTCAATATCCTTGACCTCTACGTCAAGAAAATCGTAATACTCCTCTCGAAGCTCACTAAGCTGATAAAAATACGACATAAAAAGTCCCGACACCGCATATCTCTTGCGCTCGTCCTCCTCAAACTCTAGCAGAGCTGCCTTGGAACGAACCATTATATGCGTTGCGCCCTCGTCAATGGTATATTCCACATCGGACGCGTACGCTACCTCTATGGTATTTATAACCAGCATCGTCATAGCAGACAAAGCCGAGCAAAGGATATCATCCCCCGCATGACCGTATCCCGTATGACCGTGCTCCTCGAAGCCGTAAAAGACTCCTCCGCTTCTGAAAAAAACGATTTTGGTCATTTCAGAAATTAACCCTGAATGGACAAGATCTGAACCTTGGTATAAGGCTGTCTGTGACCGATCTTCTTCTTCTCGTTCTTCTTGGACTTGTACTTCATTACATAGATTTTTTTGCCCTTGCCGTTAGCAAGAACCTTTCCGCTGACAACAGCGCCTTCAACGTTAGGAGCACCTACCTTGAAGTCATTACCCATGGATACTGCCTTGACACAGTCGAAATTAACTGTATCACCTTCGTTAGCGTCGAGCTTCTCGATAAAGATTATATCGCCCTCGTTAACCTTGTACTGCTTTCCGCCAGTTTCAATAATTGCGTACACGAAAAGCACCTCTCTTTCTTTATAGACTCGCTAATACGGGTGGCGACAGGCGCACTTAAAAGACCCGACAATTATGCGGCATTGTATATTATACCAAGTTGTGTTTGTTTTGTCAAGAGTTTTTTTGCTTTTTTTCGATATTTTTTCGAAATTTTTACCGCACTCCCTTTTGGGTCGGGAGTGCGGTAATTTACAAGCTGATATTATTTAAGCTTAGACAGAGCAGCGAGAACACCTTCAAGATTTTCACGGTATTTAGCAAGCTTTGCCCTCTCTCCCTCAACAACAGCTGCGGGTGCTTTTGCTACAAAGCCCTCATTAGAAAGCTTCTTCTCCAGACGCTCGATCTCACCTGTGAGCTTCTTCTGCTCACCCTCAAGTCTTACTCTTTCCTTTTCGGTATCAACTATATCAGCCATGGGCAGGAAGATGGTAGCCGAATCGGTAACTATACGCACTGCGTCATCAGCCGAGAAGCTCTCATCAAAGCTCTCGCCTATCTCCACATCAGAGGCAGATGCCAAACGTGTAAAGAAGGGTGCCGTATCAGCATTGAAAGCATCTGTATACTTGGTAGCTATATAAACCTTTGCCTTGCGGGAAGGAACTACGTTCATCTCATTTCTTCTCGCGCGGATAGCCTTGATAGCGGTGATAACACGGTTCATCTTCTCCGCATCGCTCTCAAATATCAGAGCCTCGTCAAAGGACGGATACTCAGATATCATAATGCTTTCGCAATCACGAGGCAAGGACTGATATATCTCCTCGGTAATGAACGGCATAAAGGGATGGAGAAGCTTCAGTATTCCCGTAAGCACAAAGCCGAGAACGTTCTGTGCTATCTCGTTGCCTTCGCTCTCCTTATCGTTAAGGCGAGCCTTGCAAAGCTCAATGTACCAGTCGCAGAACACGTCCCAGGTAAAGTCATAAATAGACGAAAGCGCAACACCCACCTCGAATTTATCAAGAGATGCGGTAACACTTGCCGAGAGCTTATTGAGCTCGTGAAGTATCCATTTATCCTCCGCGGAAAGCTTTGAGCACTCGGGAAGCTTTATCTCGTCGATGGTAAGATTCATACGAACAAATCTGGACGCGTTCCAAAGCTTATTCGCAAAGTTTCTTGCCGCCTCTATCTTCTCATCAGAGAAACGCATATCGTTTCCGGGGCTGTTACCTGTAGCAAGCGCAAAGCGGAGAGCATCCGCGCCGTACTTGTCTATTATCTCAAGCGGATCAATTCCGTTGCCAAGAGATTTAGACATCTTTCTTCCCTGCGCGTCACGAACAAGTCCGTGGATAAATACTGTGCTGAAGGGCTTATCCCCCATATGCTCAAGTCCCGAGAATATCATTCTGGAAACCCAGAAGGTTATAATATCATAACCGGTCACAAGCACGCTTGTAGGATAGTATTTCTTCAAATCCTCAGTCATATCGGGCCAACCTAGAGTTGAGAACGGCCAGAGAGCCGAGGAGAACCATGTATCAAGAACGTCGCTATCCTGGCGGACCTTTCCACCGCACTTAGGACAAACGGTAATATCCTCCTTTGATACGGTCATCTCACCGCAGTCATCGCAGTAAAATGCAGGAATTCTGTGTCCCCACCAGAGCTGACGCGAGATACACCAGTCAAGGATATTATTCATCCAGTTAAAATAATTCTTCGAAAATCTGTCGGGAACAAAGCTGATAGATCCGTTCTCAACAGCCTCGATCGCGGGCTCAGCCAGAGGCTTCATTTTAACGAACCACTGATCAGAGGTAAGAGGCTCAACGGTGGTTCCGCAACGGTAGCAAACGCCTACGTTATGATCGTGGGGCTCGGTCTTTACAAGATATCCGTCCGCCTCAAGATCAGCAACGAGTGCTTTACGGCACGCATATCTATCCATGCCCTCATACTTACCTGCGTAGGAATTCATGGTAGCATCGTCATTCATTACCTTTATCTGCTCGAGGTTATGACGCTGACCTACAAGGAAGTCGTTGGGGTCGTGCGCGGGGGTTATCTTAACGCAACCCGTACCAAAGCCTATCTCGACGTAATCATCGGCGATCACGGGGATCTCTCTGCCTACTATAGGAAGAATAAGCGTCTTACCGATAAGATGCTTCGTATTCTCATCCTCGGGGTTCACTGCGACAGCGGTATCTCCAAACATGGTCTCAGGACGGGTGGTAGCTATCTCAACGTATCCGTCCTCACCCTTTATCGGGTACTTGATATGCCAGAAATTACCGGGCTGATCCTTATACTCTACCTCAGCGTCAGAAAGAGCTGTAAGACAATGAGGACACCAATTGATTATTCTGTGACCTCTGTAGATAAGTCCCTTATTATAAAGGTTTACAAATACCTCTCTGACCGCTCTTGAGCAGCCCTCATCCATAGTAAATCTCTCTCTTGTCCAATCGCAAGAAGCACCAAGCTTCTTAAGCTGGCTGATTATTCTGTTACCGTACTGATGCTTCCAATCCCAAACCTTTTCAAGGAACCTCTCACGTCCGAGATCATATCTTGTAAGTCCCTCGTTCACGCGAAGCTGCTCCTCTACCTTTATCTGAGTAGCAATTCCGGCATGGTCGGTTCCGGGTACCCAAAGAGTGTTAAAGCCCTGCATTCTCTTATATCTTACGAGGATATCCTGCAAGGTCTCATCAAGAGCGTGTCCCATGTGAAGCTGTCCCGTTACGTTAGGAGGCGGAATAACCACCGAAAACGAAGGAGCGGGATCATTAACGTCGGGTGTAAAATATCCCTTTTCGCACCAATTTGCATATATTCTGTCCTCAAACTCAGAGGGAGAATATACCTTTGGCAATTCATTGTAAGAGTTCATATCTATTTACCTCCAAAAAATAAACTAAAACAAAAAAAGCACCCACGCCTATCAGGGCGTGAGTACGCGGTACCACCTGAATTCAACGCTTTGCAAAACAAAACGTTATCTCTTGTCCACTAACGCAGGAATGCGTCATAGGCTAATAGTTTCACCTATGCAACTCAGGGGCGACTTCAAAGGCAATTCTTCACGTGCTCACACCAACCGCACGCTCTCTGTGCAAGTTTTGCATTTTACTACTCCCCGTCACAGTCTTTAAACTATAACAAAGGAAATTATATCACAAAGCTCAAAAAATGTCAATAGCAATTTTAAAATTCAAAAGCATAAAGATCCCCGCAGATATATCTGCGGGGATAAACTTTGTTCGTGTTTTATAATCTTATATTTCGAAATCCCTAATAGCCTATTCATATACCCCGAATATCTTTTGGAACTCGTTCCAGATATCAGTATCCTCAGCTGCATAACATTCTTCAGGGCTCCCAATCGTCACACCTGTTCGTATAACCAAGTGATCAGGAGTCAAAGAAAACCTGCCGATAGAGTTATCTCCAAAATAGATTGTTACGCTTGAAGTTAAATACCCGTCATAGTTCTCTGCCTTATAGAGCTTTATATTTTTGAGAGCTTCAACAATGTTCTTGATGTGAGAAGCATCTCTGATATACACGGGTAATTTTGCATATTTGTTAATGAAAATATGATCAATTTCCTTCTCCGGAACAAATAATCTGTCATCTTTTACTTCCATAAAAAACGTATAGGTGGGATTTGTTTTATAAAGCTCCTCCAAAAACTCCAAAGGCTTTGTTGCGTCGGCATCGACTACGTCATACCAATCTACATGTTCCCATGCGATATCTTTATCTCCATGTTTCTTTATGGCATTTGAAATACCTGCTTTTTTCCCCGACTCAAAAAGATATACGATTATTTGTTTAATATAAATTGTATCAGTAGCGCGTTTCTTGTTGAAGTATATTGTGATGTCGGGCTTTTCTGCGGGTTCTTCATTGCTTTTTCGAAGCTTTAATCCGTTAACGTAAGATAGCGTATTTTCTATACTTTCGGGATCTTCGCTAAACGATTTATCTAAGCCTTCGGAACTTATTATCATGCCTCCTATCTCGTCAAGGTCTATTGAGGCATAACTGATTTGTGGAAAGTCGTTTTCGTTATTTGATAAAGTGCTGTTTTCCTCACTTGCTTGCGTATTTTTTTTAGTCGATCCTGTTTCCTCACTATTGCATGCAAAGAGAGAAAAACAAAGTATAACACATAAAAGCAGTGATAAAAAATTTTTCATGTTTCTCCTTTTTTCCTGATACAGGCTACCAAAGAGGGGTAGAAAGAATTTTGTGTAGTTCTTCACGTTGAAGATCCCCTATATCGTAGTAGTTAGCGCCAATCTTCAAATAATAAGAATATTGAAAAAAGATTTCGGCAAAAGACCCGTTCTCAAAATAAAAACGCAAAAATGTGGTATTATTACGTTCATTATTATCATTTGACGGTACAGGCTTCCCTAATTCCACATTTTCAAGAAAAGTTATTATTTTATTAAGCTTGTAGGTTTGTGTAAATTTTAATTCATCACAATAATCTGCATCAAGAAGAAAATCGTAGTACACCAAAGAAAAAGAAAAAATTTTTTGGGTTCCAAAATCTATTTTTCCATCGGTAACGCTAAGTGGCGTATAAACAGTATCAAAGAAGTCCAATGGTTTTATCTTTATTTCGATTACATCATACCAATCCATTTCGTCATTGCCCGAATTTGAAATACCTATTTTTCCACCCGCCTCAAAAAAGTGTACAGTTATGATTTTTCCTAAAGAAGAACCATTGATATAAGTTGCTTTTATAATAGCATTGGGATCTTCTGTTGGTATTTCCTCTGTGGGCTGAAGCTTTAATTCATTGACGTATGAAACAACTTTCTGCACAACGTCCGGATATGTTGCATAAGTAAATAAATGACTAACATCCCAATATTCGGATTTTATTGATACTTTCGCTAAGTTGTTAATATCGATTATAGGATATACAATTTGATTGTCTTTTTCGTCATTATCGGTTGTCAAAGTGTCTTTTGTGCTGCTTGTTTCTGTGGTTTTATTAGCCTCCTCCGGTTTCTCTGAGTTACATGAGAAAATAGAGAAACAAAGAATAAGGCATAAAATTAAAGATAAAAGTTTTTTCATTTTTGCCCTCCTTTATTTGTTTTCCGCCTCCCCGCAGATATATCTGCGGGGAGTGACTACTTCAACGATTTAAAGAATGTGTCGAACGGCATATTATCATCTACACCAAGCAAACGATAGTCTTTATCGTCATAATCACCATCTCTATCATAATCACCTGTTATACGTATTCTATTTCGACCATAGTCATAATAGGTTATTCCGGATTTACCGGTATAAGAAATGTCTATCCCCCATCCAGAGTCAATCATCTTATAAGACGATGTTCCCAAATCTTCCAAAACAAGGCTATCAAGAAAATCGAGAACTATCTTCATTTCTTTGTAATTTTCTCGCAAGGTATATTCTTTGTAAAAAAAGTCTTCAATCCCAAAAACCAACTCTTCTAAAACCATTCGCTCTATACCTAAGCTTTTAACGTAAAGATAATCGGGGTCGGTTGGCTCTACAAATGAAGTATCCTCTTGCTTTTTATCATCTTCATTTTCTGCCGTACTTTCGGTTCGTTGCGTGTTTTTGGAGTTCTCTGTTTGCTGAGTATCTTTAGTGCCCTCTGTCTGTTGGCTGTCTTTCGTGCCCTCTGTGGTCTGCGATTCCTCAACGTTACACGCAACCAGCGAAAGGCAAAGAATAAGACACAGAATTAAAGATAAAAGTTTTTTCATAATCTTCCTCCTTTCGTTTTAGCCTCCCGCCCCGCAGAAAAAACTGCGGGGGCAAATTAAAACACGTACAGATAAAATGTTGTGTCGTGTAGGTCTAGCTCTTCCCTTTGGATAAGAGCGTCTATTTTCACTTTTAAAACTATCTCTTTTTGAACGTAGCAAAGGCACGTATCACCAATCGTATATTCCTCCAACAAAATATCGTCCGAAAGATATTTTTTCAAAAAGGTATCTACGCTCTCGTTTACCTTTTCCATATCATACTTAACAGAATTCCAATCAGCGTCAGGCTGACAGTTGGTGAAACCGAATATATTTCCTTGGGCATCATAACGAATTTCTATGTATTCATCTGTTTTTATGCCATCATCATTAAACCGGGTATAGCGCATAGAATATTCACGAACGTACTCTTCCTCGTCATCACACAGATAAAAACCGTCTTCTTCTCTTCGTCTGGGAGAATAGCCGTCCGAAAAAACAACTGTTTTCAAAGTATATTGGTAGTTTTTGTAGTCCTTTGACGATACAAATTTTGAAATACATTCATCCGCCATAGCTAAAAATGTTTTTTCGCTTATTTCTCCGCTATTGTTCTTTAGTAAAACGTTATCGCCCTCGCAAAGCATAACATACCTTTTACCATAATTAGTAGTAATATACGTTGTTTCTTTGTCCTTGCTCGAATAGCATTTGTATTTTACGTTTCCCATAGAATCGAACCATTGTTCTACAAGATCGGCAGTTATTGATTGCTTTCCTAATTGTATTTTTTCCTCTTTAGGCGTAGATAATTTTTCTGACCTCGATATTATTTCATAATCTACGCTTGCATTTTCAAACTCTTTATAATCTTGTACTAATATTATTTCATACGATGGTTCTTTTACGCTTTTTTGCGGTTGTGCGGGAACAGTTGAGCAAGAAGTTAAAATTATTAAAAATAATAAAAGCAAACTTATTTTTTTCATAATCTCCCTCCTTTCGTTTTAGCCTACCCCCGCAGGGGATACCTGCGGGGGTAAATTACGTCTGCGGAATCTTTAATATATACGTAGTGCTAATATTGCTATATTGACATTCAAACCTAAAGGCAACTTCGTCTCCTTTGATAAGAATCAATTCGGGTTCTGTAAATTCAAATTCAACAGTTGAATCTTTGTAAAAATTAAGTGTTTTTTGATAAACGTATTCAACAGCAGAATATACTTTTTCCATATCAATTGACGGTAAACTCATATCATCCGGCACTCTTTTTAAACGCGTAGTAGTAAGCCTTTGAATATATCCCGTATTTTTCACACTTACATACACAATATCGTATACAGGTATTTCTCCGAAGTACTTTTGAAATTTAAACGTGTATTCTCCCAATTGTTCTGTTTTATCAATAATCTCCATTCTATAGTTCGAAATATCAAAAAATTGTTGAAAAAAAGCCTTTGCTTTTTGTTCACATTCTTCCTTTGAAAGAATTGTTCCTTGCGCCGGATTATCAAAAAAAGCCAGCCTACACGGCTCTCCCCAGCCGTTAGTCACAAAAATGGCTTCTTCTGAATCATAAAAATATAAGACTCTTGGAGAAAATGTGTCACTATTTTTTTCGTAAAAAGTTGCAGTATAGATTTTTTCGTTTGCCGTAATTTCTATAGACTGAGGTACGTCAATTGCTGGATCTTCTACATCCTGTGACGGATCGTATATATCAAACCACTGATTTTGAGGAGCATGGTCCGGATCTGTATAATACATAATCTCATATCCTTCGGGAAGAAAATATTCTTTTATTTCTTCCTGTACGTTATTGTTAGTCGCATTATCGGTGGCTTTCGTTATATTATATACAGATGTAGCGGAAGTTGACTCTTGCTCACTTCCTTTCGGATTGTCGTAAGAATGACATCCCACAAACAAAAGGGATATTAACAATGCCATGATTAAGCAAAAGATTCTTTTTAAATGTATTTTCATAATTGCCCTCCGTAAATAATGTAAATAAAGAAAAAAGACACAGGCATAGCTCTGCTTTGAGCCACGCCTGTATCAGATCGGGTCTGTATATTCTTTATCCTCAGGCATTGGCTGTCTTTGGATAATATGTTATTTCTTGTTATTATTATATCATATTCAGAAATAGTTGTCAATAATTTTTATTCAGCTCAAAATTCAGGTTCAAAGCACGGCATAAGCTCGAGCTTAAAGAGATTATTTCTATGCTTTGTGTCTATAAGCTTTTTCTTTTCAAGATCGTCGATCTCACCTGTGCGAATATATCTATCAAGCTCAGCATAGGTAAAGCCGAGATTGTCCTCGTCGGTCTTTCCGCAAAGTCCGTCAATAGGTGTCTTTTCAACAAGCTCCGCGGGGATACCGAGCAGGTGTCCTATCTGCTTAACCTCGGCTACGGTAAGGCGGGACAGTGGGCTGAAATCTCCTACAGAGTCACCGTATCTTGTTGAATATCCTACCCAATCCTCCGAAAGATTACACGTATTCGCAACGCGACCGTTACAGCTTTGAGATATAGCGTAGAGTGTTGTCATGCGAATTCTGGGCGGAATATTACTGGTACTCTGTGCCGTAAGCTCAAGCTCCTTGGGCAGGTTTGCCTTAAGTCCTTCAATAGCGTCCTTTACGTTCACAACGTAGTGCTTTATACCGAGATGCTCAACAAGCGCGTGGGCACAGTCGATATCGTGCTGAATACCGCAAGGCATAAGCACTCCTATTACTCTGTCCTTTCCAAGCGCCTCAACGCAAAGCGCCGCAACCACAGAGCTATCCTTTCCTCCCGATATTCCGACTACCGCGTTACATCCCCTGCCGTTTTTCTCGAAAAACTCTCTTATCCATTCGACACAGTCGTTTTTTATTTTTTCAGCGTTAAACATACTGTTTTACTCCCTTGTTAATTTGAATATACTCATATCGCAGCCCGGGATCTCACAATCCGATCCGTACAGCACCTCAAGCTTAAAGCCGTCAGCGACTCTAAAATCGCATTTTCTCGACTCATTCATATAGTTTATAGCTACCACATACCACTCGTTCGCACTCTTTATATGGAGCGTCACTCCAATATCAGGCTCATTCGATACAAGTGGCTTATACGCAAGTATATCCTTTGCTATATTCTGATATATTTTATAATACGGCTTTGCCTTACCCGCGTTAAGTATTCCGCAGCTATCGCGCAAAAATCTCTCCAGCGGGAAATTGAGCAGATAAACGTAGCCCTCGCCATAGCGATTACGCGCCAATATGATATTTCCCTTTTCATCGGTAGCAAGCACCTCCGCGCCCACCGATTTAAACAAAAATTCTCTCTCCTGTCTTATATCAAGTGAGCTTCCGAAGAAATCCACAGCTCTCTGCTTGTTATTCACTCCTCTGCCAAAGGACGTAAGACCGAAGAACTCCTCAAAGCCCGTCATCTCACCCGTTTGGATCGAGAAATACGCGCTTGCGCCACCTCTGACTTTATCTTTGATGGCTTCATATGCCTGCTTTGACATGCACTCCCAGCCGCGAATACAAGGAATAAAGTACAGCTGAGCTTCAGGCAGCTCCTGCTCGCACTGAGCAAATACCATATCAATTCCAGCCTGCTTTGCAAGCACATATGACACAAGCAGATCATTCGTATTTTCGCCACTTGGGTTGGAGGAAATGCATACAGCGTCCACTTCCTTTTCAGGAAGATCAAATTTTGAGATCACCTCATCCGCCTTTTTCATAACCATAGCAACCGGCTTTGGCGAATAATCCGAGCGCAAAAGACCAAGCTCTCTCTCAACCATGCTCCAGCAGTATGGCGGAAAGTCAAGATGGCTCTGCTCATGGGCACACCACCAAAGATATCCTCGAACTCCGTTTGCCCATGCGGAATAGATATTCACACGCATAAAGTCTGCCGCGCAGTCATCGTTTCCTATCATATTTGAAAAGGTACCGCTTTCCTGAATTATAGCCGGCTTTTTGCCTATTCCCGAATAGTAATTGCACTGGAAGGTAGGCACGAGCGTTGTTCTGAGCATATTCATGGGAGCCACGTCGCCACCCACTGATGGTGACGGATAAGTCGGCTCGTAGCCATGTCGTTCTGTGAGC
>JAZSJE010000220.1:0-2912 GCA_045534135.1 Eubacteriales bacterium | reverse complement strand
ACATGTCAACGCTTGCAAAGGCAATGGAAAATCCCAATTTTGTTTTTTATAAGACAAACATCTGTGACCGAGAGGGAATATATAAAATATTTGAGAATGAAAAGCCTGACATCGTCGTAAATTTTGCGGCAGAGAGCCATGTTGACAGATCTATCGAGAGCCCTGAGATATTTTTGCAGACCAATATACTCGGCACGCAGGTAATGATGGATGCATGCAGAAAATACGGAAACATCCGTTACCATCAGGTATCTACCGATGAGGTGTACGGTGATCTTCCGCTTGACCGTCCCGACCTTTTTTTTACGGAAGAAACTCCTATACACACAAGCTCGCCGTACTCCAGCTCCAAGGCAGGTGCGGATCTGCTCGTTCTGGCATACCACAGAACCTTTGAGCTTCCCGTAACCATTAGCCGTTGCTCGAATAACTACGGACCTTACCATTTTCCCGAGAAGCTTATTCCGCTTATGATAGCAAATGCGCTGAACGATAAGCCGCTTCCCGTTTACGGAAAGGGAGAAAACGTACGCGATTGGCTATACGTGGAGGATCATTGTAAGGCGATAGATCTTATAATCCATAATGGACGAATAGGTGAGGTATATAACGTTGGCGGACATAATGAGATGGCAAATATAGACATAGTTAAGCTTATTTGCAAGAAGCTCTCAAAGCCCGAAAGCCTTATAACCTACGTTGCGGACCGTAAGGGACATGATATGCGCTATGCTATCGATCCGACCAAGATCCATAGAGAGCTTGGATGGCTGCCTGAAACAAAGTTTGCCGATGGAATTGATAAGACAATAGAGTGGTATCTCAACAATAGAGAATGGTGGGAAACCATAATTAGCGGAGAATACCGCAATTACTACGAAAAAATGTATTCTAACAGATAATTTTAATTTACCGAGGGGAAAATACGTTATGAAAATTGCAGTTGCTGGAACAGGTTACGTAGGACTTTCTATGGCTGTGCTTCTTGCGCAGAATCATGAGGTTGTAGCAGTGGACATTGTGCCCGCTAAGGTCGATATGATAAACAACCGTAAATCTCCCATACAGGACAACGAAATAGAGGAATATCTTGCGACAAAAAGGCTTAATCTCAAAGCTACGCTTGATGCCGAGAGCGCATATAAGGATGCTGAATTCGTTATTATCGCGGCGCCTACAAATTACGACAGCGAAAAGAACTTTTTCGACACTTCCGCGGTTGAGGCTGTTATAGATCTTGTTATGAAGTGTAATCCAAACGCTATAATGGTAATAAAATCTACCATTCCCGTTGGATATACAGCGTCTATAAGAGAAAAAACAGGAAGCAAAAATATTATATTCAGCCCTGAATTTTTGCGCGAGAGCAAGGCTCTTTATGATAATCTTTATCCCTCAAGAATAGTCGTCGGTACCGATCTTGCCGACGAGCGCCTTGTTGATGCCGCGCAAAAGTTTGCTTCGCTTTTGCAAAAGGGAGCTATCAAGAAAAATATAGAAACGCTCTTTATGGGCTTTACCGAGGCTGAGGCTGTTAAGCTCTTTGCTAACACCTATCTTGCCTTGCGCGTTTCCTATTTTAACGAGCTTGATACTTATGCCGAGATGAAAGGTCTTGATACCAAGCAGATCATCAACGGAGTTTGCCTTGATCCAAGAATAGGTGATCACTACAATAATCCTTCCTTTGGATACGGTGGATACTGTCTGCCTAAGGATACTAAGCAGATGCTCGCAAATTACGCTGACGTGCCCGAAAATCTTATTGGAGCAATAGTTGAATCCAACCGTACCAGAAAGGATTTTATCGCAAGCAGAGTTCTCGAAAAGGCGGGATATCACGCATGCGCTAAGAATAAGGACGGTGCTGTAACGGTTGGAATTTATCGTCTTACTATGAAAAGTAATTCCGATAACTTCAGACAGAGCTCAGTGCAGGGAGTTATGAACAGAGTTAAGGCTAAGGGCGCGGAGGTTATCATTTACGAGCCTACGTTAAAGGACGGAGATAGCTTTGCCGATAGTATTGTTGTAAACGATCTTGCAAAATTTAAGCAGAGCTGTGACGTTATTATAGCGAACAGATATAATAGCGAGCTTGAGGACGTTCTTGATAAGGTCTACACGAGAGATCTTTATTTTAGAGATTAAAATAAAAATGCGAACGGATACCGTTCGCATTTTTGTTTTGTGCTGATCTGGTATAAAATTTCTTGCATTGCAAATACTAAAGGTACAAATTTGCAAAGCAAGGAGATTTTTATATATATGAAAGCAACGGGAATCGTGAGAAGAATAGACGATCTTGGACGTGTCGTCATTCCTAAAGAGATAAGAAGAACAATGAGAATACGTGAGGGGGACCCACTGGAGATATATACAGACAGAGAGGGAGAGGTTATTTTCAAGAAATATTCTCCCATTGGAGAGCTTAACGCATTTGCGGGAGAATATGCCGAAACACTTTACAGAACGTGCAATCTTGAGGTCATAATATGCGACAGAGATGCAGTCATAGCCGTAGCGGGTGTGTCGAAGAAGGAATATCTTGACAAGAGCCTTTCAGAGGGGCTTGATTCGATAATGCAGGGAAGAAGTATGTATAAATTTTCGGGGGAGAACGGCGAGGGCGAGAGAATATATCCTACCGCCGATGGCACAGAGCGATATATAAGCTGTGCTATGCCTATAATAAGCGAGGGTGACGTGATAGGATGCGTAGCATCTCTTTGCTCGGCTGAAAAGCGAAAGGATGCTCCGACAATGGAGGTTGAAACAAAGCTTATAATGACAGCTGCGAATTTTCTCGGAAAACAGATGGAAAGTTAAAATAGTCAAAGGCGGCAGAGAACAGAGCGAGGCACCGATTTCGGTGCCTCGTTTTTATACGGGTCATCAGATAAAAAAAGCGG
>JAZSJE010000228.1:0-3802 GCA_045534135.1 Eubacteriales bacterium | reverse complement strand
GGCTACGATCCGACTTCACATATACCTTATCTGAAAGATGCTTTGTGGTTATGATATCTCCCTTCTCAAGCGATTCGAGAAGCTTTCTCCCTATAACATCACCAGAGCTTTTAAAGTACCCCTCGGGAAGATTTAAATTTTCGACCTCTACGATATCTATATCTTTTGCCGAAAGAACAACTCCTTTTTTCAGAACTTTTTTCGCCTTAATCACTCTGACGGGCTCGGTAGCTTCATTGTCTTCATTGCTTAAACTACATGAAACCATAAACAAAAAAGTAAAAATAAGCGACAAGGTAAGCATTATCGAGATTATTCTTTTCAATTTCATTTTCGGTATATACCTCCATATCAAGAGATTTTGTCAAGATGCTTAAATATCTCTCTGCCCTTTTTTAGTATATCATAAAATTATTGATTGTTCAACAATAAAAAAAGTAACTCTTTAATTTTTTATCACTTTATCTCTGGCATACATTTAACAACCTTTCGATTTTTCAAAAAAAATCTCAAAAGGATGAGAAATGTTGAGAAATTTGAAAAATTGTAAACATACTTGAAATCCTTAATAATTTGTGTTATATTTAATATGTTAATATGATGGTAATTTTTTGAGGAGAAACTATGTTCAACCTAAAAAATACAAAATCCTTAAAAAGCAAAATATTCGAGCTTGACAATACACACTGCTTTATAGAGCGTGAGAATTTTCTATCCTCACTCTTGGAGAATGATAGCGACCCTTACTTTTACTCAACGGCAATATCAAATATGCTTGCATCGGTTTCAACTCCGGTATATGAGGACGATATCATTGTAGGGCGGGTAGTAGAAGGTCCTGCCGACGGGTTTGACGAGTGCCCCTCGCGAAAAATTTTTGCAAAAGGACACATGACCCCGAATTATTCCAAGCTGATAGATCTCGGCTACAAAGGAATTCTCAAGGAAATAGCCCTCAGCGCAAAAAGGCTTAATACAGAAAAAGCCTATGAATATCAAAAAAATGCAGAAATTCTCGTAAGCGGAATAGATAAATTTGCAAAGAGATACGCAATAGAGGCAAAAAAAGCGGGCAACATTAGAGCCTACGAGGCTCTCCTCAAGGTCCCCTACGAGCCCGCATACGACCTCTACTCTGCCCTTCAATCTATCTGGCTTATGCACATGATAGCATCCTGCTACGTCGGCTCACGCGATTATGCATTTGGCTATATGGACGATTATCTGTATCCGTATTACCTTAAGGAAAAGGAAAACGGCACCTCTGAGGAGGACATCCGTATGATGCTTGCAGGCTTCTTCATTAAAGCGAACGAGATCTGCGGCAGACACACGCACAATTATATGAGAAAGCCTATTCTATCCCAAGCGTCAAAGCAATACGTGCTTCTCGACGGTGGAAAGGCAAATGATCTCTCGCGTATAATTCTCGATGCCGCACAGATAAACTGTATGGCCGAGCCCATATTTACAGTTGTGCTTTCAAAGGATTCACCTGAAGAATTCAAGAGCGCTGTTTTCGGGGCAATGGTCAAGCTTACCGATAAGCTTCAGGTATTTAACTGCGAAAGCATGAAGGAATTTCTGGCTTATAAAAAGCTTCCCTCCAACTTAATAGACAGACCCGCGCTTTCTGCTTGCTGCACCTTTGATACATACCGTACCTCAGTACGTGAAGAATTTTATCTTCCCACTGTCCAGATCTTTGATGAAGTGCTGTTTAAAAATGAATTTTCAAGCAAAGAACAGTTACTCGCAAAATTTGGAAAAGAGATACAAAATAGTGCTCAGCAGTACATAAATGAAAGCAGATATCCCGATTATGCATGGGTAAAAAAAGCATACGTGCTCGACACGCTTCTCCTTACGGGCTGCAATGAGAATTGTGAATATCCGATCTATTCCACCCCACACAGAGTGAAAAATATTTTTCTGCCCGGAATAGCTACTCTTGGAGATTCTCTCCATGCGCTTGACACGCTGGTATTCAACGGTAACATCCCATACTCTGAATTTATAAATATGCTTCAAGCGGATTTTGTTGGTTTTGAAGAAATCCGCGAAAAGATCCTGAAGCTCGAAAAATTCGGAAATGACAGCCCCTGTGACGCTTACACGGTTGAAATAGCAAACCGTATTGTTGAGGCAGTAGAATCCTGTGAGCATACCGATAACGAATTTGTTATCCCCTCATTCTACTCACTCGAACGCGACAATAGCTGGGCTGAGCAGATCCCTGCGACACCAAACGGAAGAAAGGCGGGAGCACCGATCTCGGAAAATCAATCTCCCACATACGGAGCCGACACAGCCGGGCTGACTGCCCTGCTTTGCAGTGTCGCAAAGCTTCCGTTTACAAAAACGGGTGCGGGAGGACTTAACCTTACGTTCTCCTCAAAGCTGACACCTGAAATTCTCGGAGCTCTTATAAACGGATACTTTTCTAATGGTGGTCTGCATATCGGTATAAGTATGATCGACAAAGCGGTCCTTGAGGATGCCATGGAGCATCCCGAGCGCTATCCTACGCTCACTGTCCGTCTGTACGGATTCAGCGAATATTTTATATCTCTGCCCCGCTGGCAGCAAATAGCAGTTCTTAACAGGACCGCATATTAAACACAAAAATACGGATTTCATCCGCAAAAATACACAAAACAAAAGAGGACTAATTATGGAACTGAAAAACATCAAAGCTAATTTTCTTGGTGACAGTATAACAGAGGGGGTAGGCACATCCGATTGGGACAACAAGCCCTTTCATCAGCTCATAGCTAAAAAGTATGGCATGGAGGCAGCACGCAACTATGGTATAGGCGGTACAAGATTTGCAGAACAGTATGTACCTAGCGAAAAGCCCCGTTGGGATCTCAATTTCTGCTCTCGTGTTGCACAGATGGACGACGATGCCTCTCTTATTGTGGTTTTCGGCGGAACTAACGACTTTGGTCACGGAGATGCTCCTATGGGAACCTTTGAGGACAGGACACCAAAAACCTTCTTTGGCGCATGTCACTACCTTATGAACGCTCTTATAAATAAGTATCCAGAGGCAAGAATAGTATTTATGACTCCTATCCACAGAGAGACAGAGGACGTAAAGAACGTAAACGGACTTACTCTTTCCTGCTATGTTGATACGATAAAGCAGGTTGCGGCTTACTATTCTATTCCTGTACTCGACCTCTGGTCTGTAAGCGGAATTCAGCCCAGAGTTGATATTCTCAAGGAAAAATACTGTCCTGACGGATTGCACCCGAACGATGCGGGTCATGAGAGAATGGCCGCTGTAATCGGTGCTTATCTTGAAAATCTTTAATTATTAAATCATTTAAAATTTTAAGGAGATCTATCATGAAAATAGTTGCAGTAAGTGATCATTTTGTAAGAACCGAGCACTATGAGGAATGCTTTGCAAAATATCCCGAATTTGAACTCAAGACCATCTTCTTCGGAACCGAGGACCGCTTTGAAATGCGTGATATATTCCACAAAATAGAGCGCAACGGTCCGGATGCTTACCCCATCCCCGACGAGCTTTACGAGGCAATCGAGGACGCAGACGTTCTTATGGTCCACATCTGCCCCGTTCCCGCATCGCTCATAGCAAGAGCAAAGAAGCTCAGAGCTATACTTACCAACCGCGGTGGCCTTGAAAACATAGCTGTAGAGGCGGCAACCGCAAGAAATATTCCCATACTCAACAATCCCGCGCACAACGCAAACGGTGTTTCCGAGCTTGCGGTAGGTCTTATGGTGACCGAAACAAGAAACGTAGCAAGAGCTCATATGGGACTTATGC
>JAZSJE010000020.1:0-2973 GCA_045534135.1 Eubacteriales bacterium | reverse complement strand
TTGGCCTCCGACTTTGATCGACACCTTCATGGGTGAAAAGATAGCGTATAGGGTCTTGGTAGGCCAATCCGCTCTTGTCGCTTCGGAGCCCGTCCAGTCGTCGGGATTTTCAGACCAGCCCTTGAATATGTAGCCCGTCTTTTCAAGATCTGTAGGAAGCTCGATCCACAGATCGCATTTTGTATGGATAGGCGGGATCTCCTTGTCGGTATTAGACACAAGCGTGATGGTGCAGTCCTTAGGGATAGCGTGAGGATAGATCCTGATCACCTCGTCCCTGTGCTCCTCGCAGTAGGTATAGAAGTCGTCGGTAAAGCGGCCCTCGCTGTCTGTTGCCTGAAGTCCCTTGCCGTTTTTCTCTGTGTAGTATCCGTAGTACTCATAGAGGAAATTGTTGTAGTCGCTATGCATAAAGCAGGACTTGTAGGTGAGATCGTACACCTGCTCATAAGCCAGCTCTCCGTCAAGTCTGTATGACGCGACCGTGACCTCGTTTTTTGGCGGATCGTAATTTCCGTCATCATCGTCGTCGTCAATATTGCAGCCGCAGATAAACAATGCCGTGAGCGACAAAAGAATAAGGAAAATTGAGATGATAAATAATCTTTTTTTCATCGTAAACCTCCTGTTTTTTGAAAGTTTAAATGTCTTATACACATATATTATATCACTAATTACTTTTTTTGTAAACAGAAAAATTTTTGCGCGTACAGAGCTGCTGAACGCGAGTGAAGATCAAAATTTTAAAAAAGGGATTGAAAAGCAGTGTTGCCGTATGATATAATGTGAGCAAGATGAAGCGAAAGGAGAGCTGTCATGTCACACAAATTTCCGTCCTCGTGGGATAATTGCGCGACCTGCGGATACTGGCTTGGAAAGAGAGAGCCCGATACCTTCGGCTCGTGGGTAACCGTTGAGAGGATCGATGCGCGAGGCAAATGCTGGTGTCTTAACGGTCCTTGGCCGAGAGTGGAAAAGAGCGCAAACCAATCCTGCGCGAAGCACACCAAGTGGATCGTTTTGAGATAATCTGCTCGCAAAGAAAGGTCAGACACATCCCGCCATACAGCGGGGAGGAGTCTGACCTTTTATTTATGAGAGGAAAAGGACAGGGAAGGTGATATTTTCCTGCCCTTTTTTTGACAACCACTTGACAAAATACTGTCTTAGAGTTAAAATATACGGGTTGCGTATTTTGGGATAGGAGGATAGGATATGAATCACGCTCACGCTCCAAAGGGCTTTCATACAGGTAGGCACTTAGGATCTCACGGTGATCGCCACAGCTTTTTTTCTGAGGCTCTCGGCTTTGCTAAAAAGAATATAGTTATGGTCATAGCCATGGTAGCGGCGGCAGTTACCTGCGTTATCGTGCCGCCTGACGCCGAATATCTCGGATACTTCGACCTTAAGACCCTGACCTGTCTTTTCTGCGTTCTTGCCGTTGTCTGCGCGCTTAAGAATATTCGCTTTTTCTATATGCTCGCGCACAAGATAGTCGAGCTTTTCAAGAACGCAAGGCTTGCGGTGCTGGCGCTTGTTTATATTACCTTTATAGGCTCGATGCTTATTGCGAACGACATGGCTCTGCTCACTTTTTTGCCGCTCGGATATATGGTGCTTGACGTTACGGGCAAGAGAAAATATATGGCGTTTACCTTTATAATGCAGAACATAGCGGCAAATCTTGGCGGAATGCTCACTCCGTTCGGTAATCCGCAAAATCTCTATCTTTATACGAAATTCAATATTCCCGCGGGTGAATTTATGGCGATAATGGCTCCCCCCGTTTGTGATCTCCATCCTTTTGATAACGCTCTGCTGTATTGTTTTCGTAAAGGCCGAGCCGCTTGAGATAGGCGAGGAGAGGGTAACGCTTGAGCCTAAGCGCACCGCGGTGTATTTGCTGCTCTTTGCACTTTCGATAGCTATCGTGTTCAGGGGCATACCCTATTGGTTGGGTCTTATCATAATACCCGCTGTGCTTATGTTTCTTGACAGAAGGGCACTTGCGCAGGTAGATTATCCGCTGCTGCTTACCTTTGTGTTCTTCTTTATTTTCTCGGGAAATATGGCAAGAATAGACGTGGTAAGGGATGCTTTTTCCTGGCTTTTGGATAAGAATACCCTGGTGGTAAGCGCAATGTCCTGTCAGGTGATAAGCAACGTTCCCTCCTCAATTCTGCTCTCGCAGTTTACCGACAACTACGCGCCGCTTCTTGTGGGTGTAAATATAGGCGGAGCGGGCACGCTGATAGCATCTCTCGCAAGCCTTATAACCTTCAGGGAATACGCAAAGCATGAAAAGGGAAAGACCGCAAGCTATATATTGAAATTCTCGCTGTTTAATTTCGGTATGCTCGCGATTTTGCTTGTGGCTATGCTGTTTATTCTTTAATATTTTTTCTACACATATTGACAATATGCTTTCTCATGGTCTATAATATAACTGACTAATAAAGCGGTAGCGGGCAAGGCGGTTTCGTGTCCGCGCCAGTAAGGAGATTGTATGTATAATAACTACTATGGAAACTACTACGGTGGCGGATACTACTACGTGTATGAAGCCTCCACGCAAAGCGTATTTGGCGACGTAGGACTTTTGCTCGATGACTCCTACAGATCCTCGGCACTTATCTTTACGATCATATTCGGCTTGCTTGCCATGGCACTTGTCCTTACCACGGCAATATTCGTCAAGCGTGCGCGCCCTTTGGGAATAATTGCCGCTGTGGCGCAGCCGATCGGTATTTTTGCGGCTATGAAAAGCGTGATCGCCTTTGCTGACATAGATTTCAGCAGCCTGTATATCAAGGTTACGGGAAGCAGTCAGCAGGAAGCGCTTGACAAGCTATACTCTCAGCTCGGTGAAAACTTTGTCGAGCACGTTCTTCCCGACATGCTTAATTATTTCATGTGGGTGGGTATTGTTGGTGCCGCAGCTATCATATCCATAAGTCGGAGGCCAAGCGG
>JAZSJE010000088.1:0-4315 GCA_045534135.1 Eubacteriales bacterium | reverse complement strand
GATTAAGCAAAAGATTCTTTTTAAATGTATTTTCATAATTGCCCTCCGTAAATAATGTAAATAAAGAAAAAAGACACAGGCATAGCTCTGCTTTGAGCCACGCCTGTATCAGATCGGGTTTTCTATTTTTCTATCCTCAGGCATTGGCTGTCTTTGGATAATATTAATCTACGGTAATATTATACCATATTTTTCGGTTTTTGTCAACAGATTTTATTTGACGTAATCAAACTCGAAGTCGTATATGGAAACAGTCATTCCATCGGTACAGCCCTTGGATTCAAGCAGCGCGAAAACGCCGCTCTTTTTGAGGACTCTCTGGAAGAAGTTAAGAGATTCATAATCCTCAAAGTTGACCTGTCCGACAAGATTGTAGAGCCATTCTCCCTCGACGTAGAACACATCGTGCTCGCGGCGGGTGATCGTGTCGCGTGAGGCGCCTACGTATGCGTCCTCAGGCTCGTATTCTGCCTCGTATATGAGCATAGGTGGAAGCTCCTTAAGTCTTTGAGCAGTACGGTTGATCATTTCGTCAAGTCCTTTGCCAGTGACTGCGGAAACGTACATAAGCTCCCAACCGTTGTCCTTGACAAACTCCTCGAATTCTTCGATATCAACTCTTTCGGTGTCGAGCATATCGACCTTGTTTGCAATAATTATCTGAGGACGCTCTGCAAGCTCGGGGCTATAACGTTTTAGCTCATAATTGATATTTTTGATATCGTCAATGGGATCTCTGTATTCCATGCATGAGATATCGACCACGTGGAGAAGCAGTCTGCATCTGTCGACGTGGCGCAAGAATGCGTGACCAAGCCCCGCACCGTCAGCGGCTCCCTCGATAAGTCCCGGAATGTCTGCCGCTACGAAGCCTGATTCCTCACCTGTCGATACTACACCGAGATTGGGTGAGAGGGTAGTGAAGTGGTAGTCGGCAATTTTGGGCTTTGCCGAGCTTATTCTTGAGAGAATAGAGGATTTTCCTACACTGGGGTATCCGATAAGTCCTACGTCCGCAAGCATTTTCAGCTCGAGGATGAGATTTTTCTCCTCTCCCTTTTTACCGCTCTTGGCAAACATAGGTATCTGTCTTGTAGCGGTAGCAAAGTGTCGGTTTCCCCAACCTCCCTTTCCGCCCTTACAGCAGATATAATCCGCGCCGCCGTTTTCGGTCATGTCGTGGATTATTTTTCCTGTTTCCTCGTCCTTGATAAGAGTTCCTGGGGGGACGGGTATTATCATATCCTTTGCGGTAGCGCCATGTATCTTGCCGCCCTTGCCGTTAGCACCGTTTTCGGCTATGAACTTGTGCTTATATCTGAAGGCAAGGAGGGTATTACAGCCCATATCAACGCGGAAAACTATATTTCCGCCATGTCCGCCGTCACCGCCGTCGGGTCCACCGTGAGAAACGTATTTTTCACGGTGAAAAGCTACCGCGCCGTTTCCGCCGTCGCCCGCCTTTACATAAATTTTTACGTTATCTACGAACATTTATTTTACCTCAAATCCGAGATACGTGAGCATCTCCTTCCAATTTGTGAAATCAGGGTAGACCCGATCGGCAGTAAGTCCGTCATTGAGCGGAGAGGGAAGCGTATGATCGTATACGCACATTACCGCGCCTGCTCCTGCCGCATGTGCGGCGATGATACCGCTTGTTCCGTCCTCAAAGACTGCGCATTCAGAGGGATCAAGTCCAAGTCTTGCCGCGGCGATCTGCCAGATGTCGGGCTCGGGCTTTCCCTTAAAGGTTCCGTCGGTATATACCGTGGTGTTTTTGTCAAACCATCTTTCAAGATCCATATTCTTTATATAGAATTCGATATTGTCTATGCCGGCGCCCGTAGCGAGAGCAAAGGGAATATTGTTCTCCTTAAGGTAGTCCAGCATCTCTGCCACACCTTTGGTGTACACCATCTGATCGGGATGATCGAGGCAGAACTGTCTGTATCTGCCCTCCTTATCATCGGCAAAGCTTTCCCAGTCGGTATCGTTTTCGTCCTTGGCGAAAAATGTGGCATATATATTCGGATTGCTTCTGCCAAATATATTTTTTACAACGAATTCTGCGCTTGGCGGTTCCTTGCCTCTTTCGGCAAAATATTCCTGAAAGATATTTATATGCATTTTGCTGTCAAAAAAGAGAGTGCCGTTAAAATCAAAAAGTAATCCCTTTATTTTTCTCATTTTGCATCATCGCCTTTCATTCGTATTACCAGCTTTATGGGTGTACCGTTAAATCCGAAGGTCTGGCGCAGGCAGTTCTCAATATATCTCTGATAGGAGAAGTGGAAAAGCTCCGCGTCGTTACAGAAGATAACGAAGGTTGGAGGCGCAACGGAAACCTGCGTCATATAGTATATCTTAAGTCGTTTACCCTTGTCGGAGGGAGGCTGGACCTTCATGGTTGCCTCGGAGAGCACGTCGTTGAGCATACCTGTTGAAATACGTGTGTTAGCCTGATTGTGAACGTACTTTATATGCTCGAAAAGGGTGGAAATTCTCTGACCTGTAAGTGCTGAAACGTATACGATAGGCGCATAGGGCATATAAGCAAGGGAGGTGCGTATTCTTTCGTTGAAGCGGTTAACCGTGGAGTTATCCTTTTCGATAGAATCCCACTTGTTTACAACTATGATAGATGCCTTGCCCGATTCGTGAGCGATGCCCGCGATCTTTTCATCCTGCTCGGTGATCCCAGTCGCGGCATCTATCATTATAAGACAAACGTCAGCCCTCTCTACTGCCATGTGAGCTCGGAGAACGCTGTATTTTTCTATCTTGTCGTTTATCTTTGACGCTCTGCGGATTCCTGCCGTGTCAATAAAGGTGAACTTTTGTCCCTCTATTTCAACCTGTGTGTCCACCGCATCGCGCGTTGTTCCTGCGATGTTGGAAACGATAAGACGCTCCTGACCTACTATTTTGTTGATGATAGAGGATTTTCCCGCGTTAGGCTTTCCTATAACGGCGACCTTTATGCTGTCATCCTCCTCCTCGTCATGAAGCGAGGCAGGAACCTTTTTGAGGACCTCGTCGAGAAGATCGCCCGTACCGCTTCCGTGTACAGAGGAAACGGCAATAGGCTCGACCTCGAAGCCAAGCTCATAAAATTCGTAAAATTCAAAGGGGAGCGCGCCCACGCTGTCGCACTTGTTTATGCAGGGAATTATGGGCTTTCCGCTTTTCTGGAGCATTACTGCTATATCTCTGTCATCGGCAGTAAGTCCCGTACGTACGTCGCACATGAAGATTATAACGTCAGCGCTTTCGATCGCCACCTCGGCTTGAAAACGCATTTGCTTGAGAATGATATCATCTGTTTTAGGCTCTATTCCTCCTGTATCTATAACTATAAGTCCTCTGCCACACCATTCGGTCTCTCCGTAAATGCGGTCACGGGTGACACCTGGAGTGTCCTCAACTATGGAACGTCGTTCTCCTATAAGCTTATTAAAAAGCGTGCTTTTGCCAACATTAGGTCTGCCTACGATAGCAATTATTGGTTTTGCCATTTATGATCACCTTCTTTTGTCGTTTTAATTTATGCCAAGTATTTTGCTAAGAAAATCAACGGCAGCGCTCTCTGTGGGCGTTACCTTGACTCCGAGCTTAGATGAAAGCTCCTCGGGAGATACGTCATCAAGGAAAACGTCGCCCTCTGCGCGCAGCGCGTTGGAGGAGATAAATAACTCCTCGCCAAGCCTTTTGCCGATAAGCTGTTCTTCAAGATCCTTTCCCGTAAGCAATCCTGAAACTGTTATAAGCTCTCCGAAAAAGTTGTTTTTTATGAGATATACGTTTATCTTTATGCCGTCGAACGTATCCTCAATAAGCTTTGCGAGATAGCATATATGCTCATACGCGGCATATCCCGTGGCAATAGATACCTCTCGGCTCTTGTATTGCGAATATGGGGAGATATCCTTAAGCTCGTATTCAATAGCGGTCTTCATATCGGTAAGCATTCCCACACCGTTTTCTATCTGCGAATAATCCTCGTAATATTCATCGGGGGGAAGGGGAATTCCCGCTTTGATATAAAATTCGTCGGATGGGAAGAACAGTCTTGTGCCAAGCTCACGAAGGCACCAATCACCGTATGCGTTTATCTGCTTGATAACGGCGGCACATTCCTCTGGTGAAAAGGGTTCCAAGGTATAGAGATCTTCTCTGAATTTGGTCAGACCCGCGGGAACGATCGCCACGCTTTGAACGGCAGGGTAAAGCTCTATGAGATCGTGGAGTGAGCGGTCAAGCTCCTCACCGTCGTTAAGTCCCTTGCACAGTACTATCTGACAGCAGAGAGAAA
>JAZSJE010000037.1:0-3512 GCA_045534135.1 Eubacteriales bacterium | reverse complement strand
GTTCTACTTTGACTAATGTTAAGTATACAGGTACCATTACTTGCGTGTATGCTCAATAAGATGATGCCTTAACAGGTATGGCTGGAATCAAAGGTTGGGCAAGAGGCAACGTAACCTTTAACAAGTGTTCGACAGTTGGTGCTACTATTAACGTTCCCGCTACCTATAAGGGCTTTGGAAACCAGAGCAACACACCCTTTGACAATAGAACCGACGCAACTGTTGGTATGATACTTGGCTATTCTTCGGCTGATGCAACATTTATCGATTGTACCACCAACGGAACCGTGAACTTTGCCGCTAAAGTTGGTGTAAGACCTAAAGCGAAAACAGGCACCGAAACAGAGACTACTCCTACATGGATAGGCGGTATGGCAGGATACGTAGGCGGCAAGGCTACCTTTACTAACTCCACAAATACTGCTACTGTTAACACCAGCAATACTACCGCAAACGCCGTAGGTGTTCTTTCTGCAGGAGGATTTATCGGAAATGCGGGCGGCGGTCTTTCTATGAACGGATGCACTAACAACGGAGCTATGGTCGCTCAAAGCTCCTTCGCTTATCTGGGTGGATTTGTAGGTCAGCTTAAAAATAACGCGACTAACGAATTTACCAACTGTACTAACGGAAGAAACGGTACCGTTTCCCGTGCTATGCCGTCTGCGAATTCGGGAATGGCAGGATTTATCGGCTTTGCTATGGGCGAAAAAAATCCTAGCCTTAAGATAAAATTCGAAGGCTGCGTAAACCAGGCAGATATTACTAACATAGCCATTAGCGGAGACAATCCCAACGGTGGAGCTATGCTGGGCGGATTTGTCGGTGAGGCAAGATGTGCCGCTAACATTGAATTTAAGAACTGCATCAACAACGGTGACGTCAAGACTGCTACGGGCGACGCGGTACATAACTACCAGGGCTCTGGCGGATTTATCGGATGCCAGAGAGTTGCAGGATTTAACTGGACTACAACCGTAAAGACTATTACTACCAAGTTTACCAACTGCCTCAACAACGGAGATATTACCTCGGTTCACTCGGCAGGCGGACTTGTTGGACGCAGCATAGAAATGCAGAAGCCCGATGATACTTACGGCCCATACACTATAACCGCTGAAAATTGCGCTAACACCGGTAAGATAAGTGCTCCTCAGGCAGGCGGTATGTACGGAGCGGCTAACGACGATTCAGGATACGTTTGTGTTGTCGACGTGACCTTTAACAAGTGCGTTAACGCAGGTGATATAGACAATGGCGGAAAGCCTGATACCGCTTTCCTTGGCGGACTTGTAGGTGATGCTAAGCACGGAACGATAACCGTTACCAATTCTGTAAGTGTTGCTGACATTGCAAAGGGAGATGCTGTTGCGGGAATTATCGGTAATATAGGTGATACTATAACCGTATCTATTACAAATTCCAATGTTCTCGGTTCAATTGATAATACAAGCAAGCTTGTAAATCCTATCTGCAACGGAAAGAGCACGTATAAGAACAATCTTTTCGATGAAAACATGATCGACGACTGGTTCGATGAGGCTGACTACGCAGATGAAAGAGATGTTGAGGCAGCGATAGATAAGCTTGGTGTTATGGCTGTTTACGGACGTGACAGACTTGCTGATCTTATTGCTGAGGTTGAAGCTCTTAAGGATAACTCGGATGACTATGACGCTGACAAGTGGTCCGCGGTGCAGACTAAGCTTGCAAACGCAAAGTCTACTGTTAACAAGGAAACAATGACAATATCGAGTGCTAATGTTTCTATTCTTGACCAGAGTGTACTCAACAAGGCTTACTACGAGCTTTATGATGCAAGAATGGCGCTTGGAGATAAGGTGGATAACTCGTCGATAGACGATGTTATCAAGCAGGCGGAAAAGCTTGATTCTAAGGAGTATACCTCGGAAAGCTGGGCGATGCTTCAGTCGGCTCTTGCTTCAGCTAAGATGGCAAAGGCATCGGGTGACGATGCGATCATTGCCGAGGCAGAAGCGCTTCTTAAGGATGCCATCGAGGATCTTGTAAAGATCGACAAGACACCTGATGTTGAGCAGGATAAGGAGGATAATACTACCAAGCCCGAGCCTGAAGCAACACAGAAGCCTGATACGACAGATGATACTGATAAGCCTACCGACGGTGCAGCCACTGAACCCACCGAGGAAGCAGAGGAGAGCAGCGGAGGATGCGGAGGCGTTATAGGCGTATCTGCGGTAGCTGTTGTAGCCGTTATGGCTCTTGGTATGGGTGTATCCTTCAAGAAAAAGGACTAACTCTAAATGAAGTTTAACAAAATAAAAGCCGCTACCCCTTAGGGTAGCGGCTTTATTGTGTCCTCCCCCCGCCACTGTGGCGGGGGCGTTATAGAAAAAGACCGACGCTGATGCGTCGGTCTTTTTCTATTTTGTTTTGATTACATCAGGCTTCTGTAAAGAGCTTCGATATCCTCAACACTGGTCTCCTTGGGATTGCCGGGGCGGCAAGCATCGTTGTAAGCGTCGATAGACATCTGGTGGATATCTTCTTCTTTTGCAACTCCCTTGAGCGAGGTAACGATTCCAACGTCCTCGGCAAGCTGGCGAACAGCCTCAACTGCTGCTGCACGGTATTCCTCCTGAGTCATATCGTCAACTCCCTTAACACCCATTGCGCGAGCTATCTCACGGTACTTCTCACCGGTAGCCTCTGCATTGTAGGCCATTACTGCGGGGAGAAGGGTAGCGCAAGCCTTTCCGTGAGGCATATCGTAGTATGCGGAAAGGGTGTGAGCCATAGAGTGGTCAACTCCAAGACCTACGTTGGAGAATCCCATACCCGCAACGTACTGACCAAGAGCCATACCCTCACGTCCTGCGGCTTCGTTCTTAACTGCTCCGCGGAGAGAGGAAGCGATGATGCGGATAGCCTCGATATGGAACATGTCGGAGAGAGCCCAAGCACCCTTGGTTATATAACCCTCAATAGCATGAGTAAGAGCATCCATTCCCGTTGCTGCACTGTGCCCCTTGGGCATAGCGGACCTCATATCGGGGTCAACGACAGCAACGACGGGAATATCGTGAACGTCAACGCAAACCATTTTTCTGTTATTTTGAACGTCGGTAATAACATAGTTAAAAGAAACTTCTGCCGCTGTACCTGCCGTAGTGGGAACGGCAATTATCGGAACACACTTGTTTTTCGTAGGAGCAACGCCCTCAAGCGAACGAACATCCTCAAATTCGGGGTTGGTGATAATTATGCCGACAGCCTTTGCCGTATCCATAGAAGAGCCGCCGCCGATAGCGACTATACAGTCTGCACCGTATTCGCGGAACGCCTTAACACCCGCCTGCACATTTTCAATAGTTGGGTTGGGTTTGATTTCGGAAAATACGGTATAATCGATTTTTGCCCTGTCAAGAACATCGGTTACTTTTTTGGTAACACCGAACTTGATAAGGGCAGGGTCGGATGCCACAAATACCTTTTTGAATCCGCGAGCCTTCACCTCGTCGGCTATGGAA
>JAZSJE010000087.1:0-7989 GCA_045534135.1 Eubacteriales bacterium | reverse complement strand
GGGATTGAGTGCGGTAACGAGCATGAGAGAGTTGTGCAGGTTGTGGTGCATCTTTTCTCTGTTTGCCTTTATTCCTACAGCGCAGTTCTTGTTGAAGGAGATTATAGCCTCCGCAAGAAGTCTTGCGGACTGAAGGAAGTTGTAGATGCAAACGGGCATGAATACGGTAAGATCGAAGTTGCCCTGAGAAGCAGCCATACTTACCGCAACGTCGTTACCCATTACCTGAACGGCAACCATGGTAACAGCCTCGCACTGAGTGGGGTTTACCTTGCCCGGCATGATAGACGAGCCGGGCTCGTTTTCGGGAATGAATATTTCTCCAAGACCGTCGCGGGGACCCGAAGCGAGCCAACGGATATCGTTTGCTATCTTCATCATGTCGCATGCGAGAGCCTTGATCGCACCGTGAGCAAACACGAGCTCATCCTTAGAGGTGAGAGCGTGGAACTTATTGGACGCGGTGACGAATTTTTTGCCTGTGATGTTGGAAACCTCCTCCGCGACCCCGACATCAAATCCCTTGGGCGCGTTAAGACCCGTACCAACGGCAGTTCCACCGAGAGCAAGCTCACGAAGGGGCTCGATAGCGCGCCCGATGAGCTCTACGTCCTTTTCAAGGCTGGATCTCCAACCGCTGATCTCCTGGCTGAACTTGATGGGAGTGGCATCCTGAAGATGCGTTCTTCCGCTCTTTACTATACCCTCGTTTTCCTCCTCAAGACGCTTAAAGGTCGCTATGAGCTCATTAGCCGCGGGGATAAGCTTATCCTCAAGGCTGAGAACTGCGGCAATATGCATCGCGGTGGGGAAGGTATCGTTTGAGGACTGGCTCATGTTAGAGTCATCGTTGGGATGAAGCAGCTTCTTGCCAAGTATCTGATTTCCGCGGTTAGCGATGACCTCGTTGGAATTCATGTTTGACTGTGTGCCCGATCCTGTCTGCCATACAACGAGAGGGAAGTGGCTGTTAAGCTTTCCTGCCATGACCTCGTCGCAAGCCGCCTTGATAGCGCCGAGCTTTTCGTCTGTCATCTTTTCGGGGCGGAGCTTGTTGTTGGTGATAGCGGCAGCCTTCTTAAGCACGCCGAAGGCATGGATTATCTCTGCGGGCATCGTTTCGATGCCGACGCCTATCTCAAAGTTTTCGTGGCTTCTCTGTGTCTGAGCTGCCCAAAGACGGTCCGCGGGGACCCTCATCTCTCCCATGGAGTCGTGTTCAATGCGGTATTCCATTCTTAAATAACCTCTCTTATCTAACTGTTTAAAGATTTTGTTGTGCTTACGTCTGTTGCGCTATCTTAGAAGTTTACGTTCTTGATAACCTCTTTGAGCGCTTCTGCGGACTGGTGCAGACGTCTGATCTCGTCCTCCGCCAGATTTTGGGTGATGATAGAGCGCACACCCGTGTGGTCAACAAGCGAAAGCGAGCTGATGCAAACGTCAGTCAAGCCGTATTCACCCTCGTGGAGCGAGGAAACGGTCAGCGCGGTTTCCGCGCTTCCCGCAAGAGATTTTACTATATGCGTGGAAGCCATAGCGATACCGTATACGGTGCAGCCCTTTCTGGAGATGATCCTTCCGCCCGACTTTCTGACGTAGGTCTCAACCTCCTCGCGAGTATATTCGTTGGGCTCGTAATGGTCCGACGCGATAGCGGCATTGAATTCCGCAAGAGGAACTCCCGCGATGGTCGCGGTAGACCAAGCAACGAAGGAGGTGTCACCGTGCTCACCGAGCACGTTTGCGTGGACCTGCTGCTTGTTTACGTTGTATAACTCTGAAAGTCTGGTACGAAGGCGGATGGTATCAAGAACGGTTCCTGTACCGAACACCTGATTTTTAGGAAGTCCGGTATACTTCAAGAACGCATAGGTCAAAATATCAACGGGATTTGCAACGAGTATGTAGATCGCGTTGGGAGCTGCGGCTACTATCTTCGGAGCTATCTGCTTTATGATAGCGATGTTTGTCTGAACGAGCTCAAGTCTGCTCTGACCGGGCTTTCTTCCGATTCCCGACGTGATGATAACGACGTCAGATCCGATAGCGTCGGTGTAGCTGCCGGCACAGATATCGCAGTTGTCGATAAAGGGAGTTGCCTGCTTTATGTCAAGCGCCTCGCCGCGTGCCTTCTCGTTGTTAACGTCGATGAGAACAACGTCAGAAGCCGCGCCTCTGGCAAGCAAAGCAAATGCTGTTGCCGATCCGACTGCTCCTGCACCTATGATTGTGATTTTCTTTTGCATTTTAAACCTCCTGTAGCGCAAAACAATTAACATGATTGTTTTTCGGTCTTACAAGCCAACGGGGGCATACTTGAGAAGATCCGTGTACGTTAATATTTTTTGCTTCCTTTCATTTTGTGTTTTATAGAATCGCTCTTTATTCAATCTACAATTTTTTGGGAAGTGAAGGAAAAAGCTGTTAGACCCAAAAAAGATTGATAAAAATTTAACTCTAACATTATATCACATATAGAAGAAAAATTCAATAGTTATTTAGAAAATAATGATAAAAAAGCGAAAAATGGCTTATGCCGTCGTTACTCATATGCAAAATGTAAAAAAACACAAAAGCAGTTTCCTGAAATACTGTCACCATTGACAAAAGGCAGGTTGCTCATGCGCGCATAGAAGCTATTATCACGGAAATATCTCTGTTGTCTGTAGAGAGGAACTGAGTCCGCCCGCATGAAAGCATAAACGCTCTTTGCAAATATCAGACCTCAGGCGCGAGGTGTGGCGGGATGCGCTCGGATGCCACCGTGGCACGCGGCTAGGCACAAAACTAAAATATCCCCCATGATGGGGGATATTTCACTTTTTATAATTGAGGAAATGCGCCTTGACCGCGCTGAAGGTTTCGTCGCTTATTACGTGCTCGATGCGGCATGCGTCCTCTGCGGCGATCTTTTCATCAACACCGAGAGCCGTCAGCATATTCGTCAGCACCGTATGGCGCTCGTAAAGCTGCTCGGCGACCGCGATGCCCGTGGGGGTCAGGGTAATATATCCTTCGCTGTCGACCGAAATATATTCGCCCTTCTTCAAGATGCCGACCGCGCGGCTTACGGAGGGCTTGCTGTATCCAAGATATGCACCGACGTCTATGGCGCGGATATTGTCCTTCTCCTGTGACAGAACGTAAATCGCCTCGAGATACATCTGTCCCGACTCGTGTAATACCATAATATGTCCCTCCTTTCGATATGTGTTGATCTATTATATCACACAATCAAAATTATTTCAAGTGGAAATAGTATAATTTGCCTTAGGTGGATCTTTTGTGCAAAATGCCCTCTGTGAAAGTTAGCATAGACTAACCGTTTTGTGAAACTATACGAAATTGTCAAAATTGTTTAAAAGTCGTTGACATAAAAGTGCAAATGAAGTATAATGATATCGGTTAGCAATGGCTACCCGTAAGATAAGATCGGTGAAAGGAGCTTACGATGAACCTCAGAGAAGCACAGGACGGAAAAGAATATATCATAAGCCGAATTGATACCGATGACGAGGAATTGAACGCGTTCCTTTTTTCGCTCGGCTGCTATAGCGGAGAGGCTATTACCGTGATCAGACATCTTAAGAGTGGATGTATAGTAGCGATAAAGGACGGAAGATATACCATTGATAATCAGCTTGCTCAAGCCATTATTTTATAATTTTATGCCATGAAATTTTATGCCTCACTTGTAGCGGGCTGATTATTTTTACTCTCTCGGTTAGCGACTGCTAACCGAGAGCCCGAGCTGTAGATCATATTCCGTTGAAATTAAAAAATTAGGAGATTTTATTATGAGAATTGCTCTTGCTGGTAACCCAAACTCAGGTAAGACAACGATGTACAACGCCCTGACAGGCCGTAATGAAAAGGTTGGAAACTGGGCGGGAGTTACCGTTGACAAAAAGGAACACCCGATCAGATCGAAATACGCTGGAAAGGAAAGGCTTATTGCCGTAGACCTTCCCGGCGCTTACTCCATGTCGCCATTTACGAGCGAGGAAAGCGTTACAAGTGCCTACGTCAAGAATGAAAATCCCGACGTTATCATCAATATAGTAGACGCGGATAACCTCAGCAGAAGCCTTTTCTTCACCACTCAGCTTCTTGAGCTTGGTATTCCTATGGTAGTAGCCCTCAACAAGAGCGACCTTAACGAAAAGAAGGGAACCGCGATCGATACCGACGCGCTCTCCAAAAAGCTCGGATGTCCCGTTATCACGACCGTTTCGACCTCGTCAAAGGGCTTGAAGGGACTTATCGAGGCGGTAACGGCGCGCGTGGGGGCAAAACAAAAGGCGCCTTACTCTCAGGCAGATATCGACCTTAGCGATAAGGAAGCGGTCGGGGCAGAGGACCGCAAGCGCTTTGATTTTGTAAACGGTATAGTGTCCGCGGTTCAGACCCGCAAGGTGCTTACCAAGGACAGAAACTTCGGGGACAAGATAGATGCCATCCTTACGAATAAATGGCTCGGTCTGCCGATATTCGCGGCGGTAATGTTTCTCGTGTTCTACATATCTCAGTCGACCTTGGGCACATGGATCGCTGAGGGCATAGAGGTCGGTGATACCTTTATTCCAGGACTTGTTCCGCTGCTTGAGAGCTTTCAGGGCTGGGTAGGTGAGCTTCTTGAGGGCGCGCACCCGCTTCTCTCGTCCGTTCTTGTTGACGGTGTGCTTGGCGGTGTTATAGCGGTCGTTGGATTTTTGCCTCTGGTCATGGTGCTGTATTTCCTTATTGCGCTGCTCGAGGACTGCGGATACATGTCGCGCGCGGCAGTTGTTCTTGATCCTATATTCAAGAAGGTAGGCCTTTCGGGTAAATCCGTAATTCCCTTTGTAATCACCATCGGCTGTGCCGTTCCGGGTATTATGGCAAGCCGTACTATCCGCAACGAGCGTGAGCGCAGAGCAACCGCTATGCTTGCTCCCTTTATGCCCTGCGGAGCGAAGATCCCCGTTATTGCCCTCTTTGCGGGCGCGTTCTTCGATAACGCATGGTGGGTCAGCGCGCTGATGTACTTTGCGGGCATTGTGCTTATCTTTATCGGCGCGCTTCTTGTAAATCTTATCACGGGATACAGAAGAAAGAGATCCTTCTTTATCATCGAGCTTCCCGAGTATAAGGCACCCTCTCTCTGGGGCGCTTTCAAGTCCATGTGCAGCCGCGGATGGGCATATATCGTAAAGGCGGCGACTATTATTCTCCTCTGCAACATGGCAGTTCAGATCATGCAGACCTTTACCTGGAGCTTCTCTATTGCCCAAACGGCAAACGAATCTATCCTTGCCTCTGTCGCGACACCCTTCGCGTATCTGCTCGTGCCGATCGTGGGAGTTCTGTCCTGGCAGCTTGCGGCGGCGGCGATTACGGGATTTATAGCAAAGGAGAACGTTGTCGGAACGCTTGCTATCTGCTTTGTGGGACTTGATAAATTCATAGATATGGATGAGCTCTCCATGCTCGAGGGATCAGGTGCCGAGGTGGCGGGATTTATGGCTATCACAAAGGTGGCGGCTCTGGCTTATCTGATGTTTAACCTTTACACACCGCCTTGCTTCGCTGCTATCGGTGCAATGAACGCCGAGATGAAGAGCGCGAAGTGGCTCTGGGGCGGTATCGGGTTTCAGCTTGCTATAGGATATACGGTATCATATCTCGTTTACACTATCGGTACGCTTATAGTTGAGCCTGCTATGCTCAACGTCGGAGCGGCACTCGGCGGTCTTGCGGCAGTTCTTGTGGCGGCGGGCGTGATAGTTGGAATCATACTCAGAACGAACAAAAAATTAAAAGAAAATACGATTTAAATAATTTAAATAAAGAGAAGGCAAAGAATTATGGAAAACGTTATCATTATAGTAATTCTCGCGGCAATTGCAGGTGGTAGCGGATATTATCTGTGGAGAGCCAAAAAGAACGGAGTAAAATGCGTTGGCTGCGCTCATTCCAAGCAGTGCGGCGGATCCTGCGGCTCATGTAGCTCTCGCAAGGGAGATGCAAGTGAAAAAAGCGAGAAAAAAGATTAATGGACAGAGGGCTGGCGAAAAACGCCAGCCCTATTTTAGTAAAATTTCACAAAATATATTGATTTATTGGATTTTTTATGTTACAATTATAAAAACCAAGCCGATTTATAATTTGATCAATAAAGCAACAGGCATCGAGCCTGCCTGCTGCTTGAATATTACATTGGGAGGAATGAACCTATGAAAAGAATTTTTTCGTTATTGCTTGTTATTATGATAGTAACCGCAATTGTTCCCGCTGCGGCACTCAATGCTTCCGCGCTTGAGATAGCACATCAGGTAAGTGTTGACCTCAGCATAGAAAACTACGTCGACAACAAAAATGCAGACGACGTTTCGGCAAAGATAGAAAACGAAGCCGACGCTTACGTAGTCAACACCCAAATACTTTTGGCAAACGGTAATGAATACAATGGAATTCTTGCGGAGGATACAAAATATCACCTTAGCGTTACCATCGCGCCAAATGACGTGCCCGACACCTCCCTTAGTCTTGCAGAGCTGCAAAAGGAAAACGTTACTCTCGGTAAGGAAAATACTGCTATCAGTATCGATTACAACGCAGATGAAAACACCTTGACCGCTGTTTTTGAGCTTGAGGAGCTCGCTCATGAGCACGTATGCGGGGAGCTTATTCCCGAAAAGCCCGCGGTACACACCTCGACCGAGCTGAAGGCGGGTATGAAGGCTCACTATTACTGTGAGGAGTGCAATAAATATCTTACCGAAGAAAAGGTCGCTACTACAAAATCCAAGCTCGTTATTCCGCTTCCCGCGCATGACTATGCGACCGAAAACGGATATAAGGGAGCAGACGGACACGCAAACACCTGTGCTTGCGGAGCTCAAGATACCCTAAAGGCTCATGACGATACCGATAAGGACGGAAAGTGCGATGCTTGCGCATATGAGCTTCCGAAGCCCGAAACTCCCACGCCCAAGCCCACGGCTACCACACCGAAGCCTACGGACCCCGCGCCTACCGAGGAGCCTGAGAGCGACGGCGGATGCGGCGGCATTGTTGGCGGCGCGGCAGTTGCGCTGGCCGCAATTCTTGCTCTTGGAGCAGGCGTTGTGCTTAAGAAGAAAGACTGACACAACAGAATGATATAAAAGAAAAAGAGCGCTCCCGCGAGGGAGCGCTCTTTTATATGTATATGCCGTGAATGGCAAAGGAGGGATCAATCCTTCCAGATAAAGCGGTAATTTATTGATTCACCGCCGTCGACCAGAATATTCTGTCCCGTGCAGAAGCTGTTTTTTACCGTGAGAAAATATGCCCATTCGGCAATTTCCTCGGGAGATGCCCAACGCTTCAGGGGCGTTTCGTTCATTATCTGCTCCCAAAGCAGGGGGTCGTTTATTACGCGCTCGTTAAGGGGTGTCAGTACTCCGCCGGGGTCAAGGCTGTTACAGGTCGCGCCGAAGGGAGCGACTCTGATAGCCACGTTCTTGGTATAGGCAAGGATACCGCCCTTGCTTGCGCAATATTCGGGAAACTCCGAACCGGTATGAGCGCTTGCCGAGCCGATGTTGAGGATGGCCTTGATGCCGCTGTGGATACCGTATTTTTCGGTTACGTATATGAGCGCCTTTAAGTTGATATCAATGTCGTCCTCGTTTTGAGTGCCCGCGTTGTTTATGAGTATATCCACGCCTTCTATTCGTGGGAGCTTTTCATGCTCGCGAAGGTCGCAAACAAAGTGAGTGTAATTTTCGTGATCGATCCCCGCGCTCTGTCGGTCAATGCCCACAACGCTGTGCCCTTCGCTCAAAAAGCGCTCGGCAATTGCCTTTCCTATTCCTTGTGAAGTGCCTGTGATCAAAATTTTCATTATCTTTGCTTAGCCTCCTCTAAGAAATCAAGATATTCCTGACCGATCTTTTCCCTTCGCCATTTTTTAGTTATCTTATATCCTATGGGAGAGAAGATGATCTCCATAATAAGCTC
>JAZSJE010000234.1:0-4418 GCA_045534135.1 Eubacteriales bacterium | reverse complement strand
ATGAAAATTGTCTTCCTAAGACCGCTTGGCCTCCGACTTAGTAACGTTGAAACATTGTACAAGCTTATCGACGGCAAGGTAGAGGCTGCCGAATTTAAAATCAAAGAATCCTCAGAAATAACAGACAAGCCTCTATCTCAGCTCCAGATCAAGGAGGATGTTCTTATAGCTTCAATTCACAGAGGAGATAAGATAATTATCCCCCGCGGATATGACGTCATTACTCCGGGCGACAATGTAATTATCGTTTCAAAGCATTTGGCTCTGCACGATATAACAGATATTCTGAAATAAGGAGCAACATATGAATTTCAGAATGATAAAAAATATCCTTGGTTGGATATTGATATTTGAAGCAGCATTTATGCTATTGCCGCTTATTACCGCGGCAATATATTGGGAGGATGTATTTTTTTCCTTCCTGATGTCAATAGGCATTTGCCTTCTGATCGGCTCATTTTACCTTTGGAATACTCCCGTAAACAAGCCTCTGTATTCCAGAGAGGGATTTGTAATAGTATCCGCGTCGTGGCTCATTCTAAGTCTTTTTGACGCGCTTCCCTTCTTCATTTCAGGAGAGATCCCTTCGTTTATCGATGCGTTCTTCGAAACTGTTTCGGGATTTACAACTACCGGATCGAGCATACTCGAAAACGTTGAAAGCATGTCTCACGCGGGCTTGATATGGCGAAGCTTTACCAACTGGGTAGGAGGCATGGGAGTTCTGGTTTTTGTTATGGCGTTCGTTCCGCTTAGCGGTGGAAACAACATGCATATAATGAAAGCTGAAAGCCCAGGTCCGTCGGTCAGCAAGCTTGTTCCTAAAATAAAGACCACAGCTCTGATCCTTTACGTTATTTATATAGCACTCACCCTTCTTCAATTCATTCTTCTTCTCTTTGGCGATATGAATGCATTTGAAGCAATTTGCACTTCATTTTCGACCGCGGGAACAGGTGGATTTGGAGTAAAAAGCGATAGCTTATTAAGCTTTTCTTCATATTCTCAGATAGTGGTTACAGTATTCTTTCTGTTATTCTCTATCAACTTTGCTTCGTACTATCTTATCCTTTTAAGAAGGTTTAAAGATGCATTTACTACCGAGGTAAAATGCTTTTTAGGAATAGTTTTAGCCGCAATAATAATCATCACTATAAACTCGTTAAGTATGTTTCCTTCGGTTGGAAGCGCTATAAAGCACGTATCGTTTACTGTTTCGTCAATAATCTCTACTGCTGGATTTGCAACAGTCAATTTCGATGCATGGTCTGAGTTATCACGAATATGCCTTGTTTTACTTATGTTTATAGGAGCGTGTGCGGGAAGCACAGGTGGAGGTATAAAGGTATCGCGTATCATCATAATGATAAAGAGCGCAATAAAAGAAATACGCTTAATGATACACCCGAAGCAGATCAAAAAAATAACTGTTGACAAGCTCCCTGTAGAACACGAGGTGGTTCGAGCCACAAACGTTTATATGATCTGTTATTTGCTCATTTTTGTTTCTTCGGTTCTTTTGATAAGTCTTTTTAACCGAGATTTTGAAACCGCATTTACCTCGGTTGCTGCAACACTTAACAACGTAGGACCCGGACTTTCTATGGTTGGTCCTACACAGAATTTTGCGTTTTTCAATCCATTTGAAAAGCTTGTTCTCTGCTTTAATATGTTAGCGGGAAGACTTGAGCTTTTCCCTATGCTACTCTTATTTTCTCCTACGACATGGAAAAAATAAATACAAAAAGCGTTACGGCAATGCCGTAACGCTTTTCTACTTAATTATTGATTAAAATCAGTCAGCCGCCTTAGCGTACTTAATGCCTGCAATGGTTATATATCCGTCTCCTTCAACAAAGGGTACGGGGCTTTCAAGTGTTGCAAGGAAGGTCTTAGCCAAAGCGTTATCTACAGCTTCCTCATCACCGAAATCAAAGGATATCATATTGTTGTCAACAGAATATCCTGCGTCAACTGCAGCAACCTCAGCGCCTGCGACTGTTATAGCAATAGTAACATCGCTGCCGCTAAATGTCATTGCAATTCCTGTGCCAAAGTAATCTGCTGTGTATTTACCCGAAAGAGCACCTCCGCAGGAAGCGAGGGTAAGTCCAAGCATGATAACTACCATTACAACTGCAAAAATTCTAACTGTCTTTTTCATTTTTAAAAAATCTCCTTTCAGGTTTTTGGGTTAATATATTTTAACATAAAAAAACAACAAAGTCAATGGTTTTCTCGGTTTTTTGTCCTATAGTTTTTTATCCTGCAAACTACGTTATCAATAATAATACATATAAATGTCAGTATAAGCAGATCGACAAAAGCATTACCAACTATACTCCAAAGCGTAGTTCGGTCGGTTGCATAAACGTCAGAAACTATCTTACCCTCGACAAGAGGCTCGAGGCGTTCGATGATCCTACCGTTTGGATCTATTATTGTGGATATTCCGGTATTAGCTGCTCTCGCTACATACCTTCCGCTTTCAATTGCCCTCAGCTGCGCATGTGCGTTATGTATGTCAAGCGCAACAGAGTCAAGAAACCATGAGTCGTTGGTAGACAGACATATAAGCTCCGCGCCCTCACGTACACTCTCAAGTGTGAGCTCGTTGTATATCGAGTCAAAGCAGATAAGTCCGCCGATAGCTATTCCCTCATCTGTTTCTATTATCTGAGCCCCCTCGCCGGGAGATACGTCACCGCTGCTCAGTATCAAATTTGCCAGCGGTGGAACAACCGTCTCGAAAAAAGGACGCATCGGTACGTATTCACCGAATGGTACAAGATGTCGCTTTGAATACACAGTATCAAGCTGCTTTCCATCGGGGGTGAAGCAAACCAAGGAGTTTAGCAAACGGTCTTCCTCATCACTGATATATGTACCAACCAGAATATATACTCCGTTTTCCTCTGCCATATCCGCAAAAAATTGCGCATAGCTATCTATCTTAGTTATGTTATAAGGTATAGCTGTTTCGGGCCATAAAACGATCTGTGCGCCCTCACGAGCTGCCTCCACAGTGTATTTCTCGTAATTATCAAAGGTCTTACTGCTGTTGCTGAAATCCCATTTTTCACTTGAGGAAATATTACCTTGAATACAAGCGACTCTTACCTTTTCCCCGTCAGTAACTTCTGTTGTAGCATAGATTATTACACCGCTACCGTACTGAAACAGAAGCAAGACCGCGGCAAGCGCAACACCTGATCTAAAGGATACTATTCGGTCAGCGTTTATCAACGCATATGCCAAAAGTATATTTACTCCTGCTATTATAAAAGTCACAAAGTATGAACTGAACCACGATGCGTTTTGGAGTCCAACCAAGTAGAAGGTCTGACCGATGGGCAGCCTTCCCCACGGAACACCCCACCAGCCTAATATCTGAGTCCACTCGCAAACAGACCAAAGCCCCGCTATTATAAACGGCCTCAGAAGCGAAATTTTTGCGCATATACGGCTTCGGCAAAGTAGACCTGCGAATACAAACATAAGAGAACTCAGAAGCGCCTGAATCAGCGAAAGCCCGAACCAACCTAATATAACTACTACAAGAGCCGCGACCTTGCTCATGCCATATATAAAATCAAGAGGATAAAGATATACAAACCAATGAAAGCATACAAGGTAGAACGTATAAAAGAAAACAAATCCGTCGCGATAGAGGCTTCTAAGCCTTACCTCCCTTTGCGTTGTCCTGCACAGCATCACTACACCTACAGGAATAAGCGTTATCCACTCTATAAATCCTATCTCGGGTATTACTATTGTGAGTCCTGTCAAGATACCGCTGAGAAAAAGCAGTAAAAATCTCCATTTGCAGCTTGCCAGACGATTAAGCGTATTTGAAAAATCAGAAAATCTACTCATTATTTTTCCTCAATTCTCGTTATTAACAAACCAAATATCTTCCTCATTAAGCGAAAAGCTTTTTCCGTCAAGATAACTAAGAATATTTTCCTCATCGTTTGACTTGAAGTAAAGCTTATATGCATACAGTGCTTGATATTTATATCCTTTTTGTCGGTCAGTCTTATTTATACCGTACTTTCCGTCGCCAACAAGCGGATGACCTATATGTGCCATATGTGCTCTTATCTGATGTGTTCTTCCGGTTATAAGATCTATCTCCAAAAGCGCGCTTCTATTTCCGTACGCCTTTATTACACGGTATACGGTTATTATCTCTTTAGCACCCGGGAAAGCATCATCGCGAACCTCAACAGTATTGTTTTTGCTATCCTTACGAAGATATCCTCTAAGCTCGGCTTTTCGCTTTTCAGGCACTCCGTGAACTAAGCAAAGGTAGGTTTTAGTCAGCCTGTCATTCTTTATTTTTTCGTTCATCACGCGAAGCGCTTCGGCATTCTTTGCCGCAATAACTATACCGCCCGTATTTCTGAAGTCGGATC
>JAZSJE010000099.1:0-4887 GCA_045534135.1 Eubacteriales bacterium | reverse complement strand
TGAAAATTGTCTTCCTAAGACCGCTTGGCCTCCGACTTGGAGCAGGGCGGTGTTCCCGCTCATATAGCAGTAGGTATTGCGGCAGGCTATCTCTTTGATATGCCCAGCGATCCCGCTGCGCTTGAGATAACCGATTACGTTAAGGAAAACGGATTGGAGGCTGCTCTTGCTAAGTACAGTAATATAACCGATGCCGATGACGTTAAGATGATAAAGACCTTCTACGATATGCTTGTAGCGAAGGCACCGTTTGAGAATTTCGTTGAAACTCTTGCTGCCATGAAAAGCGTAAACGCGCACTGATACGATAAGATATATACGCATATAGCATCATATACAATATATAAAAGCCATTGACAGGAAGCTCTTGTTCAATGGCTTTTCATAATATTATCGCGCGGTGTTTATAAATTCTTATTGCCATACGTTGCTTTTTGTGATACAATAGTTATGTATACAGATTTTAATAGGGATAGAAAGGACGTAATATTTGAATGAATAAGCTTAAACAAAATCGCGCACTAAGCTTTATAGCCGTGGCAATAGTATACGTAATTGCTACCGTAGTAGGAGTTGAGATTTACAGTATGATCGAGCTTGATTGGTGGATCGCGCTTCTTTTGGCAGACGTTGCGGCAACGGTAGTAACCTTTATTTTCAGTCTTATATTCAAAAACGCATCGGTATACGACCCATATTGGAGCGTTCAGCCTCCCGTTATACTTGTTGCTTTTGCTTTTGGCAGTCACCTGAATGCTTTTGGAATTCTTTTAATGGCAGTCGTATCTTTCTGGGCGATCCGTCTGACCGCAAATTGGGCATATACCTTTGCAAATATGACTCATCAGGATTGGCGCTATACGATGCTTCACGAAAAGACGGGCATATTCTATCCGGTAATCAATTTTATCGGTATACATATGGTACCCACTCTGGTTGTTTACGGGTGTATTTTGCCTGCGGCTTATGCTATTCGTTTTGGACTTGATGCAAATATAGGAAGCATCATCTTTCTTCTTATTTCGCTCGGCGCGGCGACAATGCAGGGCATTTCAGATATCCAGATGCATAAATTCCGTAAAAACCGAGATGCAGCTTTTATCCGACACGGATTTTGGAAATATTCCCGCCACCCCAACTATCTTGGTGAGCTTTTGATGTGGTGGGGTATAGGACTTAGTGTGGTTTGTACCGAGCCAAGCTTGTGGTATTTGGCTGGCGGTGCATTCGCGAACACAGTGCTTTTCCTTGCGGTCAGTATCCCCATGGCAGAGGGCAGACAGTCACGTAAGGAAGGTTATGCGGAATATAAAAAGAGCACCCGAATGCTCTTGCCTATAAAAAAGTGAGAATATAAGCTTAAAATCACTGAAGGAGAATTGACACAATGAAAAAATACGTTCTTGCGTTGGACGAGGGAACTACAAGCGCGCGTGCCATACTGTTTGACAAGAATTCGAATATAGTTTCTATGGCGCAGCATGAGATCCCACAGATATATCCAACCCCTGGGTGGGTTGAGCAGAATCCAATGGATATATATGCAAATCAGTATGCCGCACTTACCGAATGTATTGCCAAAAGCGGTATATCTCCTGATGAGATAGCATCAGTAGGTATCACTAATCAGCGAGAAACTGTCATACTTTGGGATAAAAATACGGGAAAGCCTATATATAACGCTATAGTGTGGCAATGCAGACGTACCGCGGATATATGTAAGACCTTAGAGGAAGAAGGGCATGAGGAGTATATCCGTAAGACCACAGGACTTAGGATAGACCCATATTTCAGCGGAACAAAAATAAAGTGGATACTCGACAACGTAGATGGTGCACGCCAAAAGGCGAAGTCGGGCGAGCTTATGGCAGGTACCGTTGATACGTGGCTTATATGGAAGCTGACAGACGGAAAGGTGTTTGTTACCGACCGCACCAATGCTTCAAGAACGATGTTATGCAATATACATACGGGCGAATGGGATCAGAAAATGCTTGATCTGCTTGATATCCCGATAGAAATTTTGCCCCAGATAAGAAGTAGCAGCGAAATATACGGCAGCTTTGAGTGCATGGGTACAGAGCTCATCCTTGCTGGTGTTGCTGGAGATCAGCAGTCGGCTCTTTTCGGTCAAACCTGCTTTGAAGCGGGTGAAGCTAAGAATACTTACGGCACAGGATGCTTTTTGCTTGCCCATACGGGGCAGAATGCTGTTGAAAGCCAACATGGCATGTTAACTACGATCGTCGCGAATGAAAAGGGTCGTCCGATCGAATATGCACTTGAAGGAAGTGTATTTGTCGGAGGAGCTGTAATACGATGGCTACGTGACGAATTAAAGCTTATTCACGAGGCATCGGACAGCGAATATTTTGCGCGCAAGGTGAAGGATACCGCAGGAGTATATCTTGTCCCTGCCTTCAGCGGTCTTGGAGCGCCTATATGGGATATGCATGCTCGCGGAACCATATTCGGTCTTACTGCGGGAACGGGAAAAAATCATATAATACGTGCGGCGCTTGAAGCTATCGCGTTTCAGACCGAGGACGTTATATCTTCTATGAATGCAGATATTGCGTTGCTTTACGGTGAGGATGCACCAAACACAATTTCTCTCTTGAAGGTCGACGGAGGCGCATCTGCAAATGATCTGCTTATGCAGATGCAAAGTGATTTTTCTACAATTACCGTGCAAACCTCGCTTAATCCTGAAGCTACTGCTGCGGGCGCGGCTTTTCTTGCAGGACTTGCCGTTGGCTTTTACTCAAGCAGGGAGGAGCTCAAGGCACTTGTTGCCACAAAAAAGAGATTTGAGCCCGCTATATCGGACAGCGAACGCAAGCTGCGTCTTGACGGCTGGCACAGAGCGCTCGTAGCTTGCAGAAAATTCAGTGAGGGAGAGGATCAAGGAATATGATAGAAAAAAAGAGCTTTTCTGTTTTGTCCTCTGACGGAATTCATAATTTGTCGGGCGCTGTATATTTACCCGACGGTGAAATAAGAGGACTTTTTCACGTCGTCCACGGAATGACAGAGCATATGGCTCGTTATGATAAATTCCTTTCCGATATGGCAGAGAGGGGATGGATAAGCTTCGGATATGACCATCTCGGACACGGAAAGACCGTAAATGACGATTCAGAGCTTGGATATATCGCGAAGAAAAAAGGTTGGGAGCTCTTAGCAAAGGACGTAAAGCTATATTCCGATGCTGTGAGAGCGAAATTTGGAAGTAAAGAAATGCCTTTTTATCTTATGGGGCACAGTATGGGCTCCTTTGTAGTACGTCTTGCCGCTGCGCGCTTTGTAAGACCTGACGGACTTATTGTAATGGGAACGGGAGGCTCCAATCCCGCTGCTGGGATGGGCTTGGCTCTCATAGGGCTTATAAAGCTTTTTTACGGTGATAAGCATATCTCCGGGCTTGTAGATAAAATTGCTTTTGGAAGCTATAACAAACGATTTGGCGAAGCAACGCAGGAGGATACAAAGCTTTGGCTGACAAACGATGAGTCGGTGCGAAAGGCATACTATGCCGATCCATACTGTACGTTTAATTTTACAGTCAGCGCGATGGGGGATCTTATAAGACTTATAAAGTATGCGAATTGCTTCGCGTGGTACAGAAATCTGCCGAGCTCCTTGCCAGTTCTTCTGGTGTCCGGTGAGGATGATCCTGTCGGTAACTATTCAAAGGGCGTCAGAGAAGTTGAAGCTAAGCTTAAAAAGCAGGGAATAGACGTCTGCTGTAAAATCTATAAGGGTGCAAGACATGAGATACTCAATGATTTTACGTACGATACTGTTCTCGAAGATATAGTAAATTTCTGTACGGTAAAAAATTAAATCAGTAAAAACATAGCCGCTTGCTCCAAACGGAGCAAACGGCTATACTTATTTATTTGGGGATGCGGTGTCAGCACCGTCACCTACAAGACCAAGGCGCTCCGCGGCATCCTGTCGCATCTTGTACTTAAGAACCTTGCCGGCGGCATTCATCGGGAAGCTGTCGACAAATTCTATATACTTCGGAACCTTGTGTCGAGCCATACTTGCTTTTATATAATTGGTCATTTCCTCAACGGTAACGCTTCCTGGCTCCTTGAGGATAATACATGCCATGATCTCCTCACCGTATTTCTTATCGGGAACACCGATAACCTGAACGTCCTTTGTCATAGGGTGAGTATAAATAAATTCCTCAATTTCTTTTGGGTAAATATTTTCACCGCCACGGATTATCATATCCTTAAGACGTCCTGTGATCTTGTAATTTCCGTTTTCGTCACGGCAAGCAAGGTCACCTGAATGAAGCCAGCCGTCTTCGTCTATGGTTTCCTTTGTAGCGGCAGGCATCTTGTAGTAACCTTTCATGGTATTGTAGCCCTTGGCACAGAATTCACCGTTAACACCGGGACCTACCTCTTTACCCGTTTCGGGATCAATAATCTTACACATAACGTGAGGGAAAGCACACCCTACGGTTTCTGTACGGACCTCAAGTGAATCGGTCCACGAGCTCATCGTATTACCCGGAGCGCATTCGGTCTGACCGTATACACTGACAATACCCGTCATATTCATTTCTTCAGGCTGTGCCGCACGCTTCATAAGCTCGGGAGGACAGCCGGATCCTGCCATAATTCCTGTTCTCATATGTGAGAAGTCGGTGCTACGGTAGTTTGGATGATTAAACATTGCAATGAACATGGTGGGAACACCGTTGAAGCAGGTGATCTTCTCCTGGTTGATGCAAGCAAGAGAGGATTTGGCAGAGAAGTAGGGCATCGGGCACATCGTAGTTCCGTGTGTCATAGAGGAGGTCATTGAGAGGGTCATGCCAAAGCAGTGGAACATAGGAACCTGTATCATCATTCTGTCCGCGGT